>JAIXWP010000025.1 GCA_027491215.1 Flavobacteriales bacterium
CGAATGTAGCGCTTTATATTAAAAAGAAAATGATACCAATATTATCTATAGGCTATCGACGCTGTCGATAGAGACAAATGTTCTCGGCAAAGCCGAGATCATTTGTCCCTTGTCCCTTGTCCCTTGTCCCTTGTCCCTTGTCTCTTGTCTCTTGTCTCTTGTCTCTTGTCATTTGTCCCTTGTCATTTGTCATTTGTCCCTTGTCATTTGTCCCTTGTCATTTGTCCCTTGCCATTTGTAATTTTTCATTTCCCATGCAGCGTTTTTGCATATTGCGTGTCATATAATCGAAACACCTGATTACGATAGTGACCGACTGGACCATTTTGATAGAGAAGTGTAGGAGGCAAGATGCTTCGGCAATGACTGCGTTATACAAGCAGTCGTGGTCAATGATCTATCCGTCTGTGTACTTTATCTTGAGGAGTAAAGCTGATGCAGAGGATGCGATGCAAGAGGGATATATCAAGGGTTTCGGGAAATTAGAGGAGCTGCGACAACCAGAGCGTTATCTGTCTTGGCAAAAATCGATTTGTATTCGAGAAGCATTAAATCGATACAAGAAAGATAAAAAGCATTTGGAGTGGGAGAAAGAAGAAAAGGTAGTGAATAGTCTGAACGATGCCTCAGTATTGGATGATTGGCCAATTGATCAAATGTTGGGTGAATTGAAAAAACTACCACACGGTTATCAAGTGGTGATTCAATTGCACGCCATGGAAGGAATTTCACATGAAGAAATAGGCAATCAGTTAGGAATCGCAGCCTCCACGTCACGATCACAGTATAGCAGGGCAATAATGAAGTTGAAGCAAGAAATGAATATTAAGAGATGAAGGAAGAGTTGAAAAATAGTATGAATGATTGGATGAATGAATTAGCAAATGATTCACCCATTCATGAAGGACATGAATCACGTTTCGAGCAACGATTGCAAGGTTCGCTTGAAAGAAGAAATACATGGAGAAAGGATATTCGATGGTGGGCAGCACTTGTGGTGATAGCACTAGCGGTGACCGCCTTCTTCGGAGTGCAGAAAATAAAACAAGAAGTCGCCATTACCGATGATGAAGAAGCGCTACCAATGGAGGTACAGCGTGTGGCAGATTTTTATTCTAACAATGCTTCAAAGCTGACAAGCTATGGAGTGGAAGATGAGAATGTAAAGGAGCTAAAAGGACAACTCGCTTATCTCAATCAAGAGTTTGAGCGCTTGTCTAAATTATATCAAGAACAACAGAATAATGAGAATATCATCCGCGGAATGATAGACAACTTCGAAGTGCGACTTCGAATTATTCAACAGTTAAATAAGTATTTGGAAATTCAAAAAAACAAAGAAAGCCATGATCAAAAGAATGCATAAAGTAGCAATAACACTTTTTCTCCTAGTAGTGCTACAAGCACAGTCATCTGCGGAGGTGTTTTATAAGGAGTTTAGAAAAAGTTTAACAGTTTATCCGAATGTAGAATTGGGCTGCGACATGAGCTTCGCTCAAATGACAGTGACTACATGGGATCAAAACCAAATGGAGATTATTATTAAAGTGAACGCAGATGTAAAATCAGAGAAACGAGCGCAAGAGCTTTTCGATTGCGTGCTCATCCAAGAGGGCTCCGCAAAAGTAGGAATTCAGATTCAGCCTAAGGGAGGCTGGAAAGGAAGAGAAAATGTAAATATCACGGTGGAAGTGAAAATGCCTGCTACAGGCGCTCTGCTGGGTAATGTGGCGTTTGGAAATGTCAATGTTTCCAGCTTGAAAGGGCGAATGGAAATGCAAGTTTCCTATGGCAATCTCAATGTTTCAGAACTTTTATCTGCAGACAACGATGTTGAAGTTTCCTTTGGCAATAGTACTATCGATGTTTTTGGAGGGGGTAAATTTTTATGTCAATATGGAAATTTAAAATTGAGAAGAGTAACTGGTAGTTCTCGCGTGAACGAGCAATTCGGAAACATAGATATTAATAAAGTGAGCGGCGAATGTAAGAGCCTAGAGTTGGATTGTGAATATGGAAATGCATATATCAATGCAGAAGGTATAGGAGTGACATTTGATACCGAATGTTCATTCGGTAAGCTCGAAGTAAAAGGAGAGCATAAAACGACCTACAACGCAAAGGATGACTTCAATACCTCAACGAAGGGAACTTCGGGAAATGGCGGTATGACTATGGATTTGGATTGCAGTTTTGGAAATATAGATCTGCGATTATAACGTAAACAGGTTACAAGCAAGTAAATAAAATCGGTCAGCTCTCAACGGAAAGCTGGCCTTTTTTATTCAATGCTATCCCCTCGCAATGCTCGGAATCTCTTACGCGCTTCAATAACATAGAGACTTCCAGGATATTCTGTAATCAGTTTTTCATAAAGCTGCATTGCCTTAGCTGTGTCAAGAATGATTCGCTCTTGAATTTCTGCACTCTTAAACAATGCGTCATCCGCAGTGATATCGGTAGTGTGGAATTGCAAGACTTTATCATAGTATGCAAGCGCTTCCAAGTGATTTCCTTTTTTCATGAAAATACTTGCCTTGAGCATATATACCTCATCCGTCAATGAATGATCGGGGTATTCTTTGAATAGTGAATCCAGTGAAAGAAGTGAATCATCAAATTTATTTTGGAAAAAAAGCAAGTCAGCACGAGCGTACATCTGCATCGGAGCAGTGATAGTGTCCATATTAAAGTTGTCAGTAATCAATAGAGATAAATCTATTGCGTCGTTGCTGATAAGCTTGGTAGTAGAGGCTTTCAGAGCATCGAGTTGTCCTTGAGCCCATTCAAAATCTCCAACATAATATGAAATTCTCGCGTTCCGATATTTCGCTTCGGCGCCGAGAGGATCTTCTTTGAAATCCAGTTCGACTTGAGAATAGAGGAGTGATGCATCCCAAATTTCGCCCTTAAATACTAACACATCCCCAAGCTCAAGTTTGCATACTGCTTGCACTTTTCCATAAACCCCAGGCAAGTCAATAGCTTCTCTTAAAAGGGAAATTGCTTTGTACGATTCGTTGATGTAAAATGCATAGATGTGAGCGAGATCTTTGATCATCGTTGCGGTCTCTACATTTTTTCCCAATTGATCAATGGTAGTTTGGTAATCCGCTGCTAGAGCGGTGTACGCTGCTACATCTATTCCTGGTCTCTCGGCAAGTTGTTGCGAGACAACACGCAATTTTTCTGTGCGTGCTACGAAATAATATTCATTAGCAGGTCCTTTATCAATGATGTATTGATATGCTTTCGCAGCAGCTGTATAATCTTTGCTATTGGCAGCAAGGTCACCAAGATTGAGAATTCGAAATCCTGTTTCATTCAAACGCTTGTCAAGAGCGGAGGCTTGAATGAATGCCATTCCAAATTCTTTTTTCTGTAAATAAATCCAAGTAAGCATTTCTGCATACTCAATATTTTCAGGATACTTCTGTACACGCTTCAGGAGCTTGCCTTTGAGCAATTCCATATTGGCTTCATTCTCTTGAATTTGTAAAGTGCGGTCAAAAGTATTTTGCACTGTTTGCATGTAGTTGGGAGATTCCAACAGTAAATCCAACATGCTTTCAATCATCAGGTCGTATTGTCCTAGGCTTCCTTGCATGCTAGAAATCTCGTAGGAGTAGGAATAGCCGTCCTTTCCGTCTTTCTTTCCCTTCTCATAAACCTTTAGCGCATATTCGTATTCATTGATTTTTGTGAACTCACTCGCTAATCTGAGCACATTATTTCGAGTAGGAATGCATGCGTCAACAGCTTTATTAAATTGACTTCGGGCTTCTTCTTTTTTGTTGAACTTGTTGTATAGATCGCCCATTTGAACGTATGCGACACCATCTTCATTCTCCGTCTTAATTTTTTTCTTCACTAATTTTTCCGCCTCTTCAAAATCATTGAGGGCGATAAGTGTGTTGAGATAGTTGGAGTAAACCTTATTGGTTTTATTGGTCTTGTAAATTTTATCGTAATAGAGCCGAGCTTCTTCAAAACGACCGTTTTCGTAGTAGTACTCAGCTAATTCTAAATCTTGTTGTGCAATTGCCGAGCCTGCAAAAAGGAATAGAAGGCTCACTGTAATGAGTCTCACGACGCTGCTAAGAGAGAACTTCTTTTTCATTTTAAATATTTCGAAGTGAATCTACCCATGTTTGAATAGGTAGTTTATTTTCATTGTAAGCATTCATTGATTTATGATATGCGTCTTTATAGCTGTAAAACAATTTTTGCGCCATCTCTGTGCCCTTGCGTTCTGCGCTCATCGCTTGTTGAACGTATGCCTCATTGATTTCATTACCTAGCGAATCAGTGGTCGCTTTTGATGATAGAGCAGATTTTAAATTTTCGAGTTGCACTTTGCTTGTCATACAAACTGCAAGCATATCAAGGTATTGTTGTTCGGGTCTATTCAGCACAGTCACTACGTAGCGATAGCGCGAGATTGTTTCGGCCATATCTTTTTTCATTTCACCTTGAAAAGCTGCCTGGATGAAAGAAGTGTGAGACATCACACTGTCTTGTGCGATGAGGATCGAATCTAGAGTAAGGGTTTGAGCTGTTTTGATAATACTATCCAGCTTGACATGAAGAGAATCCACCACTCGAATTTCATTGGTGTAATCTTTTTGCCAAGAGCAGTTTTCTAAAACAACCATCGCCATGACTAGCATGGCGATGGTATATATTTTCTTAATAGATGCCATCCTTGCGAAATTAACGCGATTCAGGCAATGTATGTTCTACGAGTGGTTAATTTTTCTCAATTGCAGCGTAGCCCATGTATGGAACTAGAGCAGCTGGTATTGTAATACCATTGGCAGTTTGATTGTTTTCAAGTAACGATGCCATAATGCGAGGAAGCGCGAGGGCAGAACCATTGAGTGTATGCACCAATTGTGTTTTGCCATCTTGTCCTTTGAATCTGCATTTCAAACGATTTGCTTGGAATGTCTCAAAGTTGGATGTAGAACTCACCTCCAACCATCTTTCTTGAGCAGCAGAGTACACTTCAAAGTCATATGTCATCGCCGATGTGAAGCCCATATCACCGCCGCAAAGACGAACGATGCGGAAGGGAAGTTCTAGTTTTTGAAGAAGCATTTTTACGTGTTCCACCATTGTTTCAAGAATATCATAGCTCTTGTCAGGGTGGGCAAGTTGAACAATTTCAACTTTATCAAACTGGTGCAGACGGTTGAGGCCGCGCACATCTTTTCCATAAGATCCAGCTTCGCGACGGAAGCAAGGAGTGTAGCCAGTCATCAATACAGGAAGCTCGTCTTCTTTTAGAATCACATCGCGGTAAAGATTCGTCAACGGCACTTCAGCAGTTGGAATCAAGTATAGATCATCTTCTTTCACATAGTACATCTGACCTTCTTTATCAGGTAGCTGTCCAGTGCCGTAGCCGCTCGCTTCGTTGACCATGTGAGGAGGGGTTACTTCTTTGTAGCCTGCTTTCTGAGCTTCATCCAAAAAGAAATTGATCAAAGCTCTTTGAAGTCGAGCACCAGCGCCCATATAAACCGGGAATCCAGCACCTGTAATTTTCACACCCAATTCGAAGTCGATGAGCTTGTATTCAGCGGCCAATTCCCAGTGAGGTTTCTTAGATTCCTCAAGGCTAGGGATAGTGCCCCAGTTGAATACTTCCACGTTTTCCTCTGCTGATTTTCCTTGCACCACTGCTTCAAATGGTACGTTTGGAATTTGATAGAGGAGTTGCTTTTGTGCTTCTTCGTGCCCTGCAAGAGTAAGCTCGAGTTGCTTGGTAGTTTCTTTGATTTCTGCAGTGCGTGCTTTGAGAGCATCTGCTTCGTCTTTTTTACCAGCTTTGAATAGATCACCAATTTCTTTAGCGAGTTTGTTCGCTTCACCAAGGAGTGAGTCTAATTCGTTTTGAGTTTTACGGCGCGTTTCGTCGATAGCGAGTACTTCGTCGATTTGAGTAGAAAAATCTTTATTACGCTTAGCGAGGCCAGCGAGTACTTTTTCTTTGTTTTCTCGGATGTAATTAACTTGAAGCATGATAGTATTGGGTTAAAAAAAAACTCCCGATCCACGAATATCGTGGTCCGGGAGTTTTAAGTATCCTTTTAGCCGGTACCCCCGGTTATGCCTGAGCAGGAATAACCGTTACGAACGACTTGTTGTCTTTCTTTTTACGGAATTCAACTGTTCCGTCAACAAGAGCGTATAGCGTATGATCTTTTCCGATACCTACGTTAACACCTGCATTGTGACGTGTTCCACGTTGACGAACGATAATGTTACCTGCGATGCAAACTTGACCGCCGTAAATTTTCACGCCTAGTCTTTTGCTTTCCGACTCGCGGCCGTTCTTTACTTTACCTTCACCTTTCTTGTGTGCCATTTCTTATTTGGATTTAGAGGTGGTTTAACCGATTTTTTCGATTTTGATTTCAGTCAAGTAAGCACGGAAACCGTTCTTCTTGATGTAACCTTTTCTGCGTTTCTTTTTGAAGACAATTACTTTGTCTCCTTTTAGGTGTTTCACTACGCTGGCGGTCACCTTTTTACCTTCTATAGCTGGGGCGCCTACAGTAACTTTTCCACCGTCGTCGATCAAGAGAACACGGTCGAAATCAACCTTGCTTCCTTCTTCGTTTTGCAGACGGTTTACAAAGATCTGCTGGTCTTTCTGTACTTTGTACTGATGCCCTGCTATCTCTACAATTGCGTACATCTGTTATGAGATTTATGGGTTAAAAAAACTTTTTAAGGGGTGCAAATGTACATCTTTCTTTCGTATATCCCAAATTTTCTGCTATTCTTCAATAGTTAACCAGTATGAACCACCATGTTTTTCAACGTTTTGCATCGAGGGGAGATTCCAGAAAGGATTCAAAACACTCTGTAAATCAGTGGTTTGATGTATATAGAAGTTGGGTAACAAGGTTTTGTAGCGATTTGAAATTTGGGAGAAAGCCACTTGGCAAAAGAGACTAGTCTCTTTTTCATAAACAGGTATTTTAAGGTGTAGTATTTTGTAATACAAGACCTTTGGGAGTTTCCCTACATTTATTTCTTCCTGTTCGAAACGAGCCAAACCCCTGATAGAATAATCAATGCACAGATGAGGTGAAGAACGTTTAGCACTTCATGATCCATTACTCCCCACATCACCGCCACCAAAGGCATCAGATACGTAACAGAGGATGCGATCAAGGCAGATGTTTGCTGCGTCAACCAGAAATAGAGCATGTTGGCCATGGCAGTGCCGGCTAGTGCAAGTGTTGCTACTGCCGCAAAGGAAATCCAACCTTTCGGATGGTTCACTATAACATCTGGAACACCAGTGCTCAAGGCATAGATTGCGCAGGGTATTCCGGCGAAGAGCAGAGATACAGCTGTAATATGCAGGGAACTTACATGTGCAAGTTTGTTTTGAACCACATTCACACTTACTCCATAGCTCAGTGTGGCGATTAAGATTAGAAAGGCATACTCCCAATGACTACTCGCCCCAAAACCTCGGAGCGAAACCAAAGCGATTGCGCCTCCAAGTCCGATAAGGACGCCTACTGTTTGGCGAGGCTCAATCATTTTTTTAAATACTAACCGAGCTACAATCAATGTGAAAAGGGGCGTCAGAGAATTTAGAATACCAACTAAACTGCTATCTAGAAATTTTTGAGAGTTGGTAAATAAGAAAGCTGGAATGCCGCTGCCAACAAGGCCTACGAGCATGATCCATTTTAAATCATCTCTTTTCAGTTTTCTCAGCGCGAAGATACTCACTGGAAGAAGCGCTAGACCGGCAAGGGAAAGGCGCATGCTTGCCACTTGGTTGGGAGTAAACACGAGTTTTCCATTCTCCGCGTGCATGCCATATTTCATTAAAATAAATGAACTTCCCCAAGTAAGGGCGAGTAAGGCTAATACGAAGACGTGGAGAGGTTGTAAAGACTTCAAACTTTTTTTTACAAAATTAACGATTCATGATTCGGCTAAATCAGAATTGTTATTCTATTTTTACAACATAAATCCATTGAATCATGATTAAGAATATCGCAGCACTTATGTTAGGCCTAGTTGTATTAGCTAGTTCTTGCGCAGGACCTTCTTCTGAGGCCAATAATGCTACATCTGCGGATGTTCAGATTGAACATAAGACAATGGATGGTGCAGAATCGAAAACAGTAGCAAAACTAGATATCACCGGAATGACTTGCGCTGCAGGTTGCGGTGGCAAAATTCAGCAAGAACTTCAAGCGCTTGAAGGCGTGGTTTTAACCGATCTTGATTTCCAAGAGAAACGCGCCTCAAATATTGTTTCTGTTCAATTCGATCCAGCAAAGATTTCTGAAAAAGAAATGATTCAATGCGTTGGTAAAATTGCAGATGGAATGTATGCTGTAAAAGCTGTTGAAGTAGTTGATTACAAAAAGTCTGAAGCTGCTGGTGCAGCGGCATCAGGCGCTGGTGTTCAATCTGCTGACTACGGAAAAGTTTTCCAACTTCTCAATCTTCTTCAAAGCATCTCTGGTCTTATTCGCTAGTGATTTTCGTCATCTTGTGACGAAAGAATGAACTTCGCAAAAGGTTCAGCGGTTACTTTTGCAGCTTATGAAAAAGTCCCCAACGATTCTTCTTTTCGCCAAGATTTCTCTGGTCTTAATATTCATGGTCATCCTTGCTGGTAGCATAGTGCGTATGTCTGGCAGCGGCATGGGTTGTCCTGATTGGCCGAAATGCTATGGCTATTATATTCCGCCAAGCGATATCGAACCTTTGACTTATCGTGATGGCAAAATATTCAATGAAGGACAAATGGTCCTATTCAATGATACTCTTTGGGTGGCGCAAGATTCTGTATTCGCGTCTAATGATTTTAATCGTGCCGAATGGATGAAATACCCACGTCACGATTATGCTTACTACAATCCTGTACATACTTGGATAGAATACTTGAATCGCTTGATTGGAGCGCTTTCTGGAATTCCAGTTTTGATTCTTTTTGTTCTGAGCTTTATTCATTTGATTAAGAAAAAAGACAGAGGAACATTTGTGCTAGCAGCGCTAACATTTTTCATGTTAGGATTCGAGGCTTGGCTTGGCAAGACAGTAGTAGATGCCGAATTGCTCCCTGTCAAGATTACTCTTCACATGTTGGGCTCTATTGTCATCGTTGCGCTTCTTATGATAATCATTCACCGTCATAGAATCATCGATGCGCGGGTAAAAATTAATTCGCTTTTCTGGAAGATAATTTCTGCGGTGTGGGCGGTGATTGCATTTGCCCAGATCTTGCTGGGAACGCAAGTTCGAGAAGCCTTAGATGTTGTTGCAGATCACAGCGATGATCGCTGGACATGGATTGCGCAACTTCCGTGGATATTCAAGGTGCATCGTAGCTTTTCAATTCTTGTTTTTGCTCTTTTAGTTTTCACCTACATCCGAAGTAAGGGATTGTCGTTTTTGCCACGTCCTCTGAAAGGAATATTTATCGTAGCATTATTAGAGATTGCAGTAGGTATGACTCTCGCTTATGCTGGTGTGCCAGCGTTTGCGCAACCGATTCACTTATTCTTCGCCATCATGTGGTTCGCTTTCGCATGGTCGTTCATGCTGATTAGCTGGAGAAAAGAAGAGATTATTTAAATAGGTCGTATTTCAACGAGAAGATGTTGCTGTAAAGAACATCCGAAACGTTTCCAATATCCGAAAGAGCATAATCGAGGTAAAGCGATTTAATGCGTAATCCTATTCCGATATTCGGTTGAATAGTCAAGTATTTTGAACCATCAAAATCGGTGTATCTCTGAATGTTTCCAATTCCAGAACGGAAGAAAATAATATTGTTATAGCCTACTTCGATACCCATCGATGGATCAATGCTCACGGCATTTGTAGAAACAATCGTGTTACGCTTACCGTCTGTGGTGATATTGGTATTTATTTCTGCTAAAACAGAAATTTTCTTGATTTGAAATTCTCTTGCTGCACCTAAAATGACGCGTGGTAGCGCGATCTCCAAACCGTTTTCTGGAATATCGTTATTGGTTTGTTCGAATACTTCTTTTGTGCGTTCGCTCAGTGAATATGACCATGCACTGAAGGTGCCCGTTATATCGCGCGCACTAGCTCCAAAGTGCCATTTATCTAAATCGTATTGAAGTCCAGCATCTAATCCGAAGCCCCATGCATTGGCGAAGTCTCCTATTTGACGATAAAGGATTTTTGCGCTAGCGCCCCATCTAAAACCTCTTACACTATTCTGATCTCTAATTTCTTTTTTATTGAATCCTTGATAAAAAGGAAGGCCTTTGCGAGCATAAGAAAATATAAAGGCATAGTCAGCTGCGCTGAATGTTGTAATGCGATCATAATCGATATTGCCACCGGCATCAATTAATTCAGTGGTATTCGGAATATCATCTACACCAAAACGAATGAAGGAAAATGATGCGGCACTCACAGAGTCAATGGCTTTTCCCACCGCAGCATAATCATACTTGGCAATACCTGCAAAATACTCGCTGTGCATAGCAGAAGCTTGAAGGGTACTCTTAATTCCTAAAAGACCTGCTGGGTTCCAATAACCCGATGTGACGTCCTTTACAGAAGCTACCTGAGAAAGTGACATTCCCAATGCACGCGCACCAACTCCAATGGTCAAGAATTCGTTGACATATTTTGGAGTAAGGTCTGTTTCTGCTGCGTTCTCATTTTGAGAAAAGGCAAAAACACTGTAAAAACTGAATATACAAATAAGGAGGCGGCGTAATTTCATCGGGATAAAAATAGCATTGGCGCGGTCACGAACGACTAATCCACTTCAATATTGTGGTGAGGAGTGTAGAATCTTGAGTATTTTCAAGGCTTTCACTCACTTCGATTTGGTGCTCTGCGCAATACAAAGCCGTACTCGGTCCGAAAGTGATTACCTTTTGTTGAGGGCTGATTTTATTTTTGAGTAAAAAACCTTCCACGTTGCTAGGACTGGAAAAAATGATTACATCTGTTTTCGGGCAATCCATTGCCACGGTAGTAGTATGGTAGCATTGAACCTCTATTTTTTGATGATCTGGAAAAATGCTACTGACATTTTTTAATGATCGATCTGATAAAGGAAATAGCACGGAATTACTACCCACGACTTTCAAAAAATCCTCAGCAACAGCTCGCGTATCCGTGCTGTGACCTACAAATTCGGGCTTTACTGTTTGGGGTAAACTTTTGGCGGTTCCTTCTCCTAGGGCTGCAATGCGATATTTCGAAAGATCAAGACCCAGCTTGATACTTATTTCAGCACCTTTTGGTGAGGAGAAAAATACCCATTGGGCTTGCGGCCATTCGGGAATACTAGAGATAGGGGAGGTGAAGATGAACGGACGCTCAATCAATTCAATCCCTTCTTTCAAAAGTTGTTCTCGCAGAAGACTATCTTTTGAAAGGTGTTTTGTGATCAGCGTTGTTTTCATTTTATTTTTTTATCTCATCAACGATGAGTTGAGGAAGGCCTTCGGCGTTATTTGCCATGAACGAAATATTACGAACTGGCTGATTCCAAGCTGTTGCGTAGGACACATGCACGGTGTATTCACCATCTTCTTCCGTTGCATAAACTCCAAGAGGAAGGTGGCATCCGCCATGCATTTTGTTAAGCACCGTACGTTCGATTCCTGTTGTGATAGCTACTTTATCATTGTTCATTTTTTTAAGAATGGCAATGGTATCATCATCATTAGAGCGACACTGAATAGCAAGCACTCCTTGTGCGGGAGCAGGAACGAAATATTCTGTATCGAGCGGAACTGCCTTTAAATCTGAAAGATCGAGCTCTAATCGGTCAAGGCCTGCTTTGGCTAGAAGTATTGCATCATATTGTCCATCGCGTAATTTTTGAACTCGGGTGGGCACGTTGCCACGGATATCCTGCAAAGTAATGTCTGGTCTAAAGTGTAGTATTTGAGATTTTCTTCGCGCACTTGATGTACCAATAACTGCATTTAGTTTGAAAGGAATCTTTTGATTCTCATCGAACGCTCTCGGGTGAATAAGCAGCATTTCTGCAGCATCTGCGCGATCGCTCACTGCTGCAATCATCAAACCGAATGGTTGTTCGGTTTCTAGATCTTTGTGTGAATGCACTGCGATATCCACTTCATTTTTAAGCAATGCGTCTTCAATTTCTTTTGTGAAAAATCCTTTTCCTTCGAGTTTATCTAAGCTTAAATGTTGGATTTGATCTCCTTGAGTTTTGATAATGTGAATGGTCGATTCAACACCTAGTGTTTTCAATTTACTCTGCACGTAGTTCGCTTGCCATAACGCCAAATCGCTACCGCGAGTACCGATAATCAAGGATGTTTTCATAAATAGTGCTTAAAAAAGGACAATCAATTTTTTTGGACTGCATCCAAAAGTACTTCTCTTGCCATCTTCATTGGCACAGAAATATACTTTTTCTCCATGTATTGGAGGATTTTTTCTAATACTTCTTTGGAATTGTCATCTAGCTGCTCAAGATCTTTCGCGAATACATTTCCCAAAGCAGTAGATTTAATTTCTTTAATCGCGTCGGGAATGCTTCGCATCGCATTTTCAATCTTTCTTTCATTGAAGGCACGCTCACATTCTTTCATTCCTGCTTGAATGATGGGCTCGCAGTCAACAATTGCTTGCTCGCGATATTGGATATTGGTGCTAGCCATTTGTTGAATTTGCACCATATCAACATATTCCATGTCGAAGTTGCTCACAACCTCAGGAGCGATATCTGTTGGTAGTGCTAAATCGATCACAAGCTTTTTGCTGTTGTCGTTAGCGATCAATGAGCGGTACAATTCAGTATTCACAACAGCATCCTCAGATGCGGTGCATGACACGAGGGCATCAAAGCCTGCAGTGTAGTTTTTTAATTCAGAAAGAAGAATTGCCTTTCCCGAAAAGTCTTGTGTTAATTGAGCTGCACGTTCAATATTGCGATTCGCAACAGTGATATTGTTGTAGCCATTTTCAAACAAGAATTTGGAAAAATTGCGAATGATTTGACCCGCACCTATAAGCAAAATGGGAGCGTCGGTTTTTATTCCAAACTCCTTAAAGCGCTGCCAAGCAAGTGAAACAACAGATACCGGCTTTTTAGAAAGATCAGTATAGGTGAAAATCTCTTTGGCTGTTTTTACGCATTGGTGTACAGCGATGCGGAGTGAATCACCTGTTAGGCCAATGGCTTCGCAATCTTCATAAGACTTGCGAAGTTGTGTGATAATTTCTCTTTCGCCGATTACAAGTGATTCTAAGCTAGAAGCCACTCGTAACAAGTGCTGTATAGATTCAGCCCCGTTGTATCGCTCTGCGCGAGCAGCGGCGCTTTTGATAAATGATTCGTCTAAATTCGGATGCAATCCAGAAAGTAATTGCGCTGTAAGACCAGGACAAACGTAATGTGGAAGAGAAAAAACAAGCTCTACGCGATTGCACGTACTTAAAAACATTACTTCGCTGAGCTGAAAGGAAGATTTTAAATTTTGCAGCACCTCTTCGCGCTGTTCTGGTTGGATATGGAAACGCCCAATCTCTTCTAGGGAGAAGTGCTTATGGGTAATGGCTATAACTCTTAGATCGTTCACTCGTGGGGCATTTTCCTTGAATACAACAACAAAGGTCGTCTTGGACATTCCTTGAATGTCATATATGTGTCAATACTGCCTTATCTGGAATTTGTCCAAATTATGATTTGCGATCGTAGCGATAGATAGTGAAGGCAATAGGGTTGAGTTCTGAAACCTCTTGCTTCCCAATGATTTCCTTGGTCCAATTTTGATCATTGAACGATGGGAAAAAAGCGTGCGCATCAGGATAGGATGCTTCAACTTCGGTGATATAAAGAGTGTCGAGCTCGAGTTGTTGCAAGGCAATGTCATAGATCTGAGCACCGCCAATGATGAATGCTTCTTCTTCGCCTAGATCTACAGCTGTTTGAATAGCCTCTTGAATATCAGTCACAACATAGCATTCTGGGGCTTGATAATCGGCATTTCTGGATATCACGATGTTATTGCGGCCAGGCAATGGGCGGAACTTTGGAGGAATACTCTCATAGTTTTTGCGTCCCATAATTACCGCTTTTCCTTTAGTGGTATCTTTAAAGAACTTCATATCTGCGGGCAAATGCCAAAGCAAATCATTGTCTTTTCCGATTTCACGGTTTTGGCCCATGGCCACAATCAAGCTGAGCTTCATATTAAAATATTAAACTGCAACAGCAGCTTTGATATGAGGATGCGGATCATAATTCTCAAGCGTAAAGTCTTCGAACTTGAATTCGAAAAGATCTTTTACCTCGGGATTAATCTTCATTGTTGGAAGAGGTCTGAAGTCTCTTGTCAATTGAAGTTTTGCCTGATCAAGGTGGTTGCTGTAAAGATGCACATCGCCTCCCGTCCAAACAAATTCACCTGGCTGTAGGTCGCAGACCTGGGCAATCATAAGTGTTAGAAGAGCGTAGCTCGCAATATTGAAAGGAACGCCTAAGAAAGTGTCACAGCTTCTTTGATAAAGTTGACAGCTGAGTTTGCCGTCAGCAACATAAAATTGGAACAAGCAGTGGCAAGGAGGAAGCGCCATTTTTTCGATGAAGGAAGGGTTCCAAGCAGACACAATATGTCTTCTTGAATTTGGATTTTTCTTCAATCCTTCTACCAAATTTTTAATTTGGTCAGTAGATGTGCCATCTGGATTTGGCCATGAGCGCCACTGGTAGCCATATACTGGACCTAAGTTGCCATTTTCATCCGCCCATTCGTTCCAAATACTCACGCCATTTGCTGTGAGGTAAGCAATATTTGTATCTCCTTGCAGAAACCATAAAAGCTCATGAATGATACTCTTTGTGTGTAGCTTTTTTGTGGTCAAAAGCGGAAAGCCTTCACTGAGATCAAAACGCATCTGATGACCGAAAACACTGTATGTTCCAGTTCCAGTGCGGTCGCTTTTATAGACTCCTTTATCAAGGAGGTGTTGGAGTAAATCGTGATATTGCTTCATAACGGTTACGAAACTACAATTATCTTTGAACTCATGGCAAAAAAGAAATCCACTTTTATTGAAGTCACGACCCGAATTATTCCTACCAATGAGGACTTTATGTTTTGGTTATTGCCTATTCCTGCTTGGAGTGTAGAGGAACTTACGAATGGCAAGAGCACAAGAATTCTCTGTGAAATAAATGGTTTTGAGTTTCCATGTGCATTGCGAAAAAGCAAGGACGGAGATTTCAGTATTTCTATGAGTAAAGAAAAGGCTAAGAAATCAAAGTGTTTAGAAGGCTCTGAGGTGACGGTAAAATTGAGGTTAGATGAAAGTGAATATGGATTTCCACTACCGGAGGAATTAGCAGAAGTTTTTAATCAAGATCCTGAAGGAAAGGCTGCTTTCGATTCTTTATTGCCAGGTCAGCGCAGAGGCTGGATTTATCATGTCGATAGCGCCAAGTCTATTGATGTAAGAATCAAGAGAGCTTTGGATATTGTTGAAAAATCGAAAGTGATTTATTGGGAGAAAAAATCTAAGCAATAACCTTCAGCGTTTCTAACACCTTTCGTGCGTTTTGTTTAGCTGTTTCGAGGTCTCTATGGAGAACTGTGCAATGCCCCATTTTTCTAAACGACTTTGTTTCTGTTTTTCCGTAGAGATGAATGTACGCGCCCGGAATAGAAAGCACTTCATCCAATCCTTCATAGATGGCTGGGCCAGCATAACCTTTTTCTCCAAGAATATTTACCATAACAACTGGTGCAATAAGCGAAGTGTCGCCAAGAGGCATATCGAGAATGGCGCGGAGATGTTGTTCGTATTGTGAGGTAATGTTGCCTTCAATAGTCTGGTGGCCACTGTTATGCGGACGTGGGGCAATTTCATTCACTAAAATTTCCCCGTCTTTTGTCAAGAACATTTCAACGGCCAGGATGCCCACCATGTCAAGTTTTGTAATGATGTCCACTGCTATTGATTGAGCCTTTGCTTCTATTTCATGGGAGATATTAGCGGGTGCAAAAAGAAATTCAACCAAGTTGGCTTCAGGATTAAATTCCATTTCAACTGCGGGAAAACTGTTGATCTGTCCAGACTTATTTCTAGCAACGATGACCGCGATTTCCTTTTCGAAGCTTACCCATTTTTCTAGTACAGAAGGGGCGTCAAATGCGGTAGCTGCATCATCATTATTTTTGAGTGGAGTAACGCCTTTGCCATCATATCCGCCGGTGCGCAATTTTTGCATCCAAGGGCCATCAGCGATATGGGTAAGTGCCTCCTCTTTATTAGCTGCAATACGGAATTCAGATGTTGGGATATGGTTGTCTGCGTAGAATTGTTTTTGCAGTCCTTTATCCTTGATGATATCCAATACATGAGGTTGAGGATATACTTCAACTCCTTGTTTTTCGAGCTCTTTAAGCGCCTCAACATTTACGTGTTCGATTTCGATTGTCAATACATTTTTGTCTTTACCAAATGCGAGCACCGTATCGTAGTCATTGAAATTTCCCACAGAAAAGGAATGTGCTATTTGGCTGCAAGGTGCGTCCGCTGCCGGATCAATAATATGTACTTGCACATTGTAGTTTATTGCTTCCTGAATAAGCATTCTGCCTAGCTGACCACCACCTAGGATTCCTAGTTTGAATTCTTTTCCGTGAAAATTTTTCATGGTGCAAAAGTATGATAATGATGTTTGATGTTCAATCTCTTTGCATATTTACGGTCAATATTAAACCTCCTATGAAAAAAATCGCCTTCGCCTTTTTGGCATTGACAAGCATTTCCTCTTTTGGTCAGAATCTAGTTACAGTTGAATCTGTGGAATATGATCATGTGTCTGGAAGATTTTTCGCGAGCAACGCGAGCAATATTATCGAGGTGGATGGCGACGGAAATCCGATTCAGGAATTTGGTACTGCACCAGCTGCAGACTACGGTATGGAGGTGATGAACGATATTTTGTTTGCCATTGATGGAAATCGAGTGAAAGGCTTCAATCTTGGAGACGGCACACAATTGATGAATCAAAGTATTTCAGGTGCTGTCTTTTTAAATGGAATGGCAAGTGATGGTGTGAGCAGAATTTGGGTGACCGATTTCTCTGCTAAAGAGGTACATGAGATCAATGTGTCTGACATTAATAATCCAGTAGTAACGACTATTGTTGCAAATACTGTTACCACTCCGAACGGTATTGTATATGACGAGGATAATAACCGCTTGGTGTTTGTTAACTGGGGTTCTAACGCGCCAATCAAGGCAATTTCTCTTACAGACTATGCTGTTACAACGCTTACCTCAACAACGTTGGGTAACTGTGATGGAATTGATAATGACTTATATGGTAATTTTTATGTGAGTTCTTGGAGTCCAACACGTATTACTCGTTTCTCAAGCAACTTTACAGTAAACGAAATTGTGACCGCTCCGGGCTTGTCTTCACCAGCGGATATTTGTTATGCTGAGGAGATTGATACATTGGCAATTGCAAATTCGGGCAATGCAACCATCACTTTTGTAGGGTTTGATATTGCAAGTAATATTACAGAACCGAACGAACGTTCGGTAGGTCTTTCTGTATTTCCAAATCCAGTTACAGAATCTTCGTTTGTTGAGTTCACCATGTCACAACCAGAGTTTGTGAATGCTCAAATTTTTGACATGAATGGTAGACTTGTGAGTGTGTTGTTAAATGAAAATCTTCCTGCAACAAAACATAGAGTTCTTTTAGCTGGTTTGGCCTTGGAATCAGGGGCATACAGCATTGTTGTGAAGGGCGAAACTTTTACAGAAACTGTTCAAATCGTTAAATCAAAATAATCATTTTGGATATGAAAATTAGTCTTGTTGCTCTCGGCTTTTTTTTATCTGTTTGTGCATTCTCTCAAGATGATGATTACGGAGTTCCTGGGGGAACATCAAGAGCGAAAAAGGAGAAATCAGAATTTGCAGATCGACTATTCTTCGGTGGAGGGCTTGGTCTTGCATTCGGCGATTATCTTGTAGTAAATGTAAATCCACAGGTGGGTTATAGACTCAAAGATTGGCTAGGTGCAGGAGTTGGACTGGATTATAATTACATAGGAAACTCATTATATAAATTCCAAACATTTGGTCCATCGCTTTTCACCAGAGCGAAAGCATGGGATAAAGTGTTGGGGCAATTAGAATTTACTCAAGTGTTTGTGACCGAGCAATTCGAGGGGCAGACGTTCAAATACAATTTCCCAGCTTGTCTTGCGGGAATTGGTTATCAAGAAGGCGATGAGAACGGAGGGTTTTTTATAATGCTTCTTTACGATGTGATACAGGATCCAAAGTCTCCTTTTGTTTATCCGGTTTTTAGAGCAGGATTCAGCATTGGATTTTAATCATCCAATCCTTCTTTTTCCTTTTCTAATTCTTCTTCGGGCACGCCATCGGCATAACGTTCGAAGTATTTATCGCCAATCAAGCGCATTAAACGAGTAATTGCAGCTTGTCTTTTGAGCAAATAGCCAGAAGGTTTTTTTGGGTTGAATTTCTTTGGATTTGGGAGACTTCCAGCTATGAGGGCAGCTTGTTCTCTGGAGAGCTTGGATGCACTAGTTTTGAAATAATCTTTTGCTGCCGCGCCAACTCCGAATTTGCAAGGCCCCATTTCAATTACATTGAGATAGACTTCCATGATTCTTTCCTTGGACCAAAAGAACTCAATTAGGTAAGTGAAGTAAACCTCGAATCCTTTTCGAATCCATGTTCTGCTGGGCCAGAGGAAAACATTCTTAGCTACTTGCTGACTTATGGTACTCGCACCACGCTTCTTTTTATGCGTAGCATTATACTTCTTAGCTTTTTCAATTGCCCCCCAATCGAGTCCGTTGTGCTTCATGAAGTTATTGTCTTCACTAGCGACTACAGCCAGTTTCATGTACAAAGAAATATCTTCCGCATCGACCCATTCTTGATGATACTCTGATCCTTCAGGACAGTCGCATCTTTCTTGAATTTGAAGAATGGTAATAGGAGGGTTTACCCAACGATATAAAATCACGAGAGAAATAGAGATGATGAAGAACCACATGGTCGACTTCCAGATGAAGCGCCAAATTCTTCTACCGATACTTCTTTTTTTAGCGGGACTTGCCTTTTTTTCTTTCTCTGCCATAAACGATTACATGCCGATTTTTTTCTTGATGTCAGCAGGGATACCGTCTTTGTGTAGCACAACGCTAACGGTTTTATATCGCAGATAGGAAGAGGAAACATATTGAAATCCGCCAAACGGATTTTCAGTTCCCCATGAGTTCTTGATGATATAATATACGTTGCCGTTTTGATCTTTTGCTTTGCCAGTGATGTGCATCAAGTGATCATCGGTAGTTTCAAATTCATCGAAAGCTTTTTGGCGAATCTTTTGGTCGATAGTTTTTTCAGGATGAATTTTTTTACCGAATTCATCTTTAGAAATTGGTTCGCTAGGAACGATTGCAAGTCCGCTACCGAATGAAAATCCTTTCTCGCTAACATCAGCATCCCATGCGATGGTGTAGCCGTTGTCCAAAGCATAATCAATCACTTTGTGGAATTCATCTAGCGGTAAATTCATGAATGCTCCTTTTGCCCAATTGTCCGGTACTTCGAGAACAAAGTTGGTGTAGAATGGATGATGTGTGAAAGAAGAAAGACTCACGTAATTATCAGCATTGATTTTCATTGCATCGCGGAAGGATGCAGGAGTGTATTTTTTTCCTTGGAAGTCAAACTCAGTTGGAAGAGGTCCGATATAGGCATCGAGCATACCGTTTACCGCTGTCATCCAATCATCACTTGATTCATTGAGTTTAGAAGAAAGGACTGTTTTTACTGTTCCTTCAAGAAGTGCGTCGAGAGAGCTGTGATTGTGAATCTTTTCGCTTCCTTTCAATCCAGTGTATGCAGATTCAGGAACAAGACCATGGGTGCGAAGCGTGTTGATGACATCATGGCTCAACCCGCCTGGGCCAAATTGTTGTTTCCCTTGGAAACGAACGTAGCTCTGTGCCTTTAAGGGATAGGTGACGCGGACATTGAACATTTCAGAAAGGTCGACTGGAGGAAGACCTTGTCTTATAATTTCAGCTTCTAGAAAAGATACTGTAGCGAAGCTCCAGCAAGTTCCGGTTTGACATTGGTCTTCGACTTCAAAGCCCCCCTTCACATTTGAAGTGTTGGTGAATTGATATCCGCTCTGAGCAAACGTTACAAAAGCGCTTAGTGCAGTGAAACTTCCTAGAATAATCTTCTTAAACATGATGCTGAATTATTATAATGCAATGATAACAAATATTTGCCTTGGGATTAAACATGAGTTTGTTCAAAGAGAAAGGCAAATTGGTTGTGATTATTTTGTTTGTTGGCCGACTTTAGAGGCCTAAATCATACACGATGAAAAAGAGAATAGCAGTGGTATGTGGCGGCTACAGCGGCGAAGCAGCTGTGTCAATGCGAAGCGCTGAGATGGTAATGAATAATATTGATCGCGAAAAGTACACTCCTACCAAAGTGGTGATTGGAAGAAAAGAATGGTATGCTGAGGTCAATGGAGCGAAGCTGCCTATCAATAGAAATGATTTTAGTTTTACAGATAGTCAAGAAAATCATCATTTCGATGGAGCATTTATAATTGTGCATGGCACACCTGGTGAAGATGGTAAGCTTCAGGGGTATTTTGCCATGCTTGGAATTCCCCATACGACTGGGGATGTGCTCAACATGGCTGTGACATTTAATAAAAAAGCTACCACTCGAACACTTGGAGTGTTTGGATATCAAGTGGCAAAATCAATCGTTCTGAAAAAGCACGAACCATACAGTGTTTCCTTTATCACACAAAATTTAGGATTGCCATGTTTTGTGAAACCGAATTGTGGAGGTAGCAGCATAGGAACTTCGCGAGTAAATAAACCTGAGGAGCTACACCTAGCATTGGATAAGGCTTTTGTGGAAGATTCGGAGGTAATTATCGAAGAGTTTATTGCAGGCACTGAAGTTACTTGTGGCGTTATCATCTATAACGGAAAGCCTATGGCGCTGCCGATTACAGAGATTGTCAGTAAGAAAGAATTTTTTGATTTTGAAGCTAAATATCAAGGGGCCTCAGAGGAGATAACACCAGCGAGAATTTCAGATCATATCAGAGAAAAAATCCAACGCAGTTGTGAGGACATTTACAAAAAGATGGATTGTAAAGGAATGATTCGAATCGATTTCTTGATCCGAGGAGAAGAAACTTTTGTAGTTGAAATCAATACCGTTCCAGGATTTACTGAAGCGTCCATTATTCCTCAACAGGCGGCTGTGTTGGGAATTTCAAAGACAGAATTAATTACTACAGTGATTGAAAGTTGTTTCTGATTACTTCAGTCTACCTGGATTATTTTTCAAAAATGATGACCAACCTGTAAAGCTTTTTCCCGCGCCGGTGATGGTGTTGCTTTGATAAAAGTGACAAACCGCCGCTGCTAGTCCATCGGTAGCATCCAGTTTTTCAGGCATATCTGCAGCAGGGATTTTTAATGTTTGCTGAAGCATAGCAGCTACTTGTTCTTTGGATGCAGCTCCATTTCCAGTAATACTTTGTTTGATTTTACGAGGAGCATATTCTACTACAGGAAGTTGTCGACTCAATGCTGCAGCAATTGCAACTCCTTGCGCACGGCCGAGTTTGAGCATCGACTGCACGTTTTTTCCGAAGAATGGTGCTTCAATAGCGAGTTCATCAGGATGAAAACCATCGATGAGTTCAATACAACGTTCAAATATTTTTTGCAGCTTTAGGTGATGATCTTCAATCTTATCGAGACGAATAACTCCCATGACGATGAGCGACATTTTTTTGCCTTCTACTTTGATAATTCCGTAACCGAGAATAGAGGTTCCGGGATCAATTCCTAGGATGATTCTTTCTTTTGCGCTCACTGCTTTTTATTTACTTTCGTCGATGTAAATGTACATGCTTCTCGATATAATTGGATGGCTGGCTGTGATAACGGCTGTTTTGTATAGCATCTTATTATTGAGATGGGCAGCGGTTTGGCGCAGTTCTTCGCCTACAATTCCTACTGAGAGAATTGATCAAGGTAAATCAATTATTATCCCGTTTAGAAATGATGTGGGAGTTCTTAAACGATTATTAGGTCAACTTCGGTCACAACTAAATGATGTGAGTCTTGTTGAAATTATTGCTGTGAATGACCACAGCGAAGAGCCATTGGTATTAGGAGAACTGGCGGATTGGGCGAAATTGACAGTTTTGGAAAACAAAGGCGAGGGGAAGAAGAGCGCATTGCGAACAGGAATAGAGCATGCACAATTTGATTCGATCATCACATTGGATGCGGATATTTTGCTTGCAGATAATTGGTGGTCTTTTGTGGGCACATTAGAAACGCGAGAAGACCAGATGGTTATTTTTCCTATTGGGTTGAGAAATGGTTTTCGGTGGGAGCAAATCGAATGGAGTTACTTGCACGGTATCACGGGAGGGTCGGCCATGGCTGGACGAGCTCTAATGGCCAATGGCTCGCATGTCAATTTTTCAAAAAAAATATATAGCACTGATTTACCGAATGAACATTCGGTTTCATCCGGGGACGACATGTTCCTTTTGGAAAGAACCAAACAAGTTGGGTCAGTGCGATATGTCTATTTTTCCGAACCTATTTGTTTTGTCGATGGGAATGAGAACTTGTTAGATTTCATTCATCAAAGGGTACGCTGGGCGGGAAAGGCATCGCGGCTGAGAGATATAGATATGCTCGCATTTGGAGTATTTACTTTTATATCTACCGTATTGTATTTAATGCTAATTGTAGGAGTTTTTTTGGATAAAAAAACACTGGTGTTTTTATCATTTGTGATTGTGCTAAAATGGTTGAGCGAAAGAAATTTTATCGCGTCATATCGTGTATTAAAAATGCCTCAGGTTGGATTTGTTTCTTCATTAATTTTTAGTGTTTTCTATCCTCTTTACACGATATTCGTAGCCTTATTGTCATTGATTTATAGACCAAAGTGGAAGGGGCGCCCTATTAAAATATGAGTAGTTCTGATTCAAGGATATGGAGAAAGTTTCGTAGAAATCCACTTGCGATGGCGGGGCTTTTTTTTATTGCAGCCATGGTCGTGGTCAGTGTTGCTGGTGCTTTAATTCGCCCAGACGACACTATCAATGCCAATGATCAATTTCTCGCTATCTCTAGAATGAAGCCCGGATTTGAAGTAGATTTTCTCGTCATTAAGGAGCCTAGTGAAGTTGGTTTTTTTTCTAAATGGTGGAGTGGAGGACGAGCATTGGACGGAGAAATGCTGCCTGTTGAATCTATCGAGTGGCGCGGAGATTCGTTATATGCCACTCCTTTTGGAGAAAGTGAACTGAAGGTTTTTCACCTTTCTGAATTTGCTGGAGTGACTTCTAAGCAAGAATTGATGGATCGAATGGTGCATCGAAAGTATGTATTAGGTACGGATAAATATGGACGCGATTTGATGTCCCGTTTAATGGCGGGAACGATAATATCTTTAAGTGTCGGGGCCATCGCTGTTGTGATTTCTCTACTGATCGGCCTAACATTGGGATTGCTAGCGGGGTATTACCGTGGAAAGGTGGATGCACTTATCATGTGGTTTACCAATGTGATTTGGGCGGTGCCGACATTACTTTTGGTAATGGCCATCACCTTTGCTTTTGGAACAGGATTTTGGAAAGTATTCTTAGCGGTAGGTTTGACCATGTGGGTGGAGGTAGCGCGCATCACGCGCGGACAGGTATTAAGCATTCGCGAGAAAGAGTACATAGAAGCGTCGCGTGCCTTAGGCTTTTCTGATTTACGAATCATGTTCAAACACATCTTACCTAATATTTGGTCTCCTATAATAGTTATATCAGCTGCCAACTTTGCGTCTGCGATTTTGATAGAAGCAGGATTGAGCTTTTTGGGACTCGGCGCTCAAATTCCGGCACCGAGTTGGGGTAATATGATTCGAGAGCACTATGCTTACATCACTACTGATCTGGCTTATTTGGCACTGATTCCCGGAGTGTTAATCATGCTTTTAGTGCTTAGCTTTATGATGGTCGGAAATGGCCTTCGAGATGCCTTGGATGTTAAGGTTTAAAATGGTACGTTTGCTCTATGAAATTAGATGCAAAAATCTATGTAGCTGGACACCGTGGAATGGTGGGAAGCGCAATCGTAAGAGCGCTTCAGGCGAAGGGTTATCAGAATATCGTAACTCGGAGTTCTTCAGAATTGGATCTTGTTGATCAGGCGGCAGTTGTTCGTTTTTTTGAATCAGAGAGACCAGAATATGTTTTTCTAGCTGCTGCCAAGGTGGGCGGTATTCAAGCAAACAATGTTTATCGCGCAGATTTCATCTATCGCAATTTGATGATTGAAAGCAATATTATTCATCAGTCTTATGCGACTGGCGTGAAGAAATTGTTGTTCTTAGGATCATCTTGCATCTACCCCAAATTAGCTCCTCAGCCATTAGTTGAAGACAGTTTACTTACAGGTATTCTGGAGCCTACGAATGAGCCATATGCAATTGCGAAGATTGCTGGAATCAAGATGTGTGAGGCATACCGAGATCAGTACGGTTGCAATTTCATCAGTGCTATGCCGACTAATTTGTATGGTCCGAATGATAATTATGATTTAAATAACTCGCACGTGCTACCTGCGATGATTCGAAAGTTTCATGAAGCAAAAATTTCAAACGCGTCTGCAGTGCATTTGTGGGGAGATGGCAGTCCGCTTCGCGAATTTTTGCATGTTGATGATTTGGCAGAAGCGTGTTTGCATCTCATGTTGAATTACAATGAGAAGATGTTTGTCAACGTTGGCACTGGAACAGATCTCTCCATTAAAGAGCTTGCTGAATTGGTTCAATCTACTGTTGGATATACTGGTTCTATCGAGTGGGATAGCTCGAAGCCAAACGGAACGCCTCGTAAATTGATGAACGTAGATAGAATTCATCAGTCGGGTTGGAAACACAAGATTGATTTGAAAGAGGGCGTGGCAAGTGTTTATGAGTTATTTAAGGCTACAAATACCATTGCCGAATGAACGTTCGTTCGGTTTTAATCCTTTGCTTTTTTTTAAGCTTTAGTTTTGAGCTATTCGCTCAGACGGAGCATATTCCATTACAACGATGGTATTCTAGAAATATAGAGCAAAGCGCCTTTGCGGACACAACTGCAGTTTCTCATTTTGGTTTAAAGCCATATTTACCATTTACATTTAGAAAAGAAGATTCATTCTTTTATCAGAAGGATAGTGCAAAGTACTATTCGGAGTTTGGAGTGAAGTTGATGCGGGATCACGCGCTTCAGATTAAACAAGATGACTATCGCATCTCGATTGATCCACTTTTGGATTTTAGTTATGCTATGAATCGTTCAGAGTTTGTCAGCGAAGACATTCCTGAATTTTTTACGGTAAATAATCGTGGACTGCTACTCGCAGGAGAGATTGGACGAGACTTTTCATTTCATACGGGTTTTTATGAGGTACAGCGATTACCATCTTATTACATTCAACAGTATGTGAATTCAACGGGTGTCTTTCCGGGGTATGGTAGAGTGAAGGCTTTTAAGGAAGTTGGTTATGACTACGCACAGAGTTTCGGAACATTGACCTATAAGATTAAGAAGCGCGCTCAATTAGAGCTTGGATATGATCGACTATTTGTGGGACACGGATATCGAAGTTTGTTACTGACTGATGGTATTTCCAACTATCCCTTTATCAAAGGAAGTGTGATGTTTCTGGATGGCAAGTTGATGTATTCATCTACATATGCAACCTTGCTTTCGCAAGAGCGCTTGCCTGCTGGAGAAGTTCCAGAGTCTTTATTCAAAAGAAAAGGCGCGTCTTTTCATTATTTGAGTTTTAAACCTAATCGCTTCATTGAATTAGGAGTGTTTGAAGGAGTGATGTGGCAGCGAGTTGATAGCACTTCTGTAGTGTCACAGCCATGGAATACCTATGTGCCTGTATTAGGAGTGAGCAGCGGTGTAGAAGGATTTGATGGAAAGAACAATGTTTATACAGGATTAAATTTACGCATACAGCCCACTCAGAATTTTTGGCTGTATGGTCAATACATGTTTGATGGAGAACTTGGCGTTTCTGATGGTTATCAAGGAGGATTCAAATGGTTGAATGCAGGAATTCGTTATTTGGATATTCAATTAGAGTACAACAAAACTAACAGAGAGGCTTATGCTTCGCGTTATGATATAATGGGCTTGGATCATGTCAATCAATTCGTAGGCTTACCATCCGGTGGTGGTGCCGAAGAGGTGGTTGGAATCCTTGAGTATCGTTATAAGAGAGCATTTACAAGATTCAAATACAACTACATCGCTTCCGAGGTAAGTCCAAATGATGTGAGGCATTTTGAAACCGAGTGGGGATATCAGTTGAACTTGAAGACAAATGCAGAAGTTTTGTTAGGGTATCTAAATCGTGAAGACGCTATTAAATCGGAGATTTTCTATATCAGTGTGCGTACAAATTTGCACAATAGATACTTCGATTTTTAGTAACTTGCAGCACCTTAACTATAGTGAATCTTCAAAGGAGGCCGTTTTGTTAGAAATTGTTCTACCATTTTTTACAGCATTTTTATTGGTGTTGGTAGCCACTCCCGCGCTTATCAAGGTTGCGAAATTAAAGCACTTGGTAGATGAGCCAGGAGAGGCTAGAAAGCTACACCGAAGAAGTGTTCCTACACTTGGTGGGATCATGATTTTTGCTGGAACCATTATCTCCTATTGTCTTTGGTTTCCATCTCAATCAAGTTGGAAGTTGGGTAATAACTACGATCCACTGACAGCCCTTAGCGAGTTCAAATACGTGCTTGCGTCCATGTTCATTCTTTTCTTTCTTGGATTAAAAGATGATATTATCGGTGTAAGTCCGTCTAAGAAATTATTGATACACGTTATCGTTGGATTTGTATTGGTCTACATGGCGGATATCCGTCTGACACAGTTTTGGGGACTCTTCACAGTTGATGTTTTACCTTATTCAGTTAGTCTTGGTCTATCGCTATTCATTTACATCGTAATTGTAAATGCGATTAATCTTATTGATGGTGTTGATGGACTTGCGGCAGGTACTGGGCTTATTGCTAGTGCTGCATTTTGTTATTGGTTTTATCGCACCGGTGATACTCCGCTTGCTTTGTTGGCTGCGGGTTTGGGAGGTTCTTTATTTGGATTTTTATTTTTTAATTGGCAACCAGCAAAGCTCTTTATGGGCGACTCAGGGTCGTTGATTATCGGCGTGGTTGTGTATGTGCTTGTGATGAAGATGATCGAGTTTCCTCCATATCGACTTTCTGCGGCCATGAGTGACGTATCAAAGCCAGTCTTGGCGATGTCTATTTTATCTTATCCATTGATTGATACGCTTCGTGTTTTCATTATTAGAATGAGACAAGGTCGTTCACCTTTTTCTGCAGATAAAAATCACATTCACCACCGCTTATTAGCAATAGGCTTGACACACAGACAAGTTTGTTATGTGCTATATGCTTATACGCTTTTCATCATCACACTCACATTCATTACTCCGGCGCGCACGCCTAATATGTCATTCATGATTGTGGGAGGAATTGCAGTATTGTTAGCGAATGCAATATTTCTAATTCCTATAAAAGAAAAAAAGGCCTCTTAAGAGGCCTTATTAATTAGTGAAAGTGCGGAGTTGCGTAGGCTTTGACTGCTTTGTCATCGATGTTCTTCGGACAAAGAATAATAAGTCGTTCCATCACATTTCTGAATTCACGAATGTTACCTGTCCAGTCGAGTTCTTGTAGTGCTTTTATAGCGCCCGCAGTAATATCTTTCTTCGGCTGGCCGTAATCTTCAGCAATTTGTTGCAGGAAGTATTCTGCAAGAATTGGAATGTCTTCTTTCCTTTCGTTGAGTGACGGATTGCGAATGACGATTACCGAAAGTCGGTGATATAAATCTTCACGGAAATTACCTGCGGCGATTTCTTTGCGAAGGTCTTTGTTTGTAGCGGCAAATACTCGGACATTCACTTTGAAGTCTTTGTCTCCACCGACACGAGTGATTTTAGATTCTTGAAGTGCTCGCAACACTTTAGCTTGCGCGCTCAAAGACATATCCCCAATTTCATCAAGGAAGAGAGTTCCTCCATCTGCAAGTTCAAATTTTCCTAAACGAGTTTTAATAGCGCTTGTGAATGCGCCTTTTTCGTGACCGAAGAGTTCACTTTCGATAAGTTCTGTGGGAATAGCCGCGCAGTTTACCTCGATGAATGGAGCTGTGGCGCGTTCACTTTTTTCATGAAGTTGGCGAGCCACTAGTTCTTTACCACTACCGTTGCCACCAGTAATGAGCACGCGCGCTTCGGTAGGAGCGACCGTTTCGATCATTTTTTTGATTTCAGTGATCGCAGCACTTTCGCCGATAATATTAGCGCCGAGTGTTTTATTTACTTTTTTGCGAAGTGTTTTTGTTTCGTTCACTAGGGCAGTTTGGTTGCTAGCGTTACGAACGGTCACTAAAACGCGATTGAGGTCAAGTGGTTTTTGAATGAAGTCGTAGGCTCCTTTTTTGAGAGCATCGACAGCAGTATCCACGGTGCCGTGACCGGTAATAATGACGACAGGTGATTCGATGCCTTTTTCCTTCAATTTTTCAAGGACTTCAAGACCGTCCATTTTGGGCATTTTGATGTCGCAAAAAATTAGGTCATAATTTTCTTTTTCAGCAGCTTTGAGACCAGCCAATCCATCTTCAGCTTCAGCTACTTCGAATGATTCATATTCTAAGATCTCTTTAAGAGCTCCGCGGATTGCGGCTTCATCATCAATAATTAAAATCTTTGGCATGTCGTCAAAATTTGAGAAGCGAAGGTAGGCATTTCATGGGATACAATTTTTTCTAACAATCAATGAAATTGGACTTTTTTAAGGGGTTAAAGACCTAATTTCGCGGCTGTGAATCAACAGTTATTATCCCAATTAAATGAAGCTCAACGTGCTGCCGCTGCGCACATGAATGGAGCGATGATGGTTATTGCTGGAGCAGGCTCCGGCAAAACACGCGTGCTTGCTTATCGTATTGCAAACTTGGTCCAGAGCGGCATTGATCCATTCAATATTTTGGCATTGACCTTTACGAACAAAGCGGCAAAGGAGATGAAGGAAAGGATTGGGAAATTGGTTGGTGATCAAGAGGCACGCAATATTTGGATGGGTACTTTTCACTCCATCTTCGCGCGTATCCTCCGCATTGAATGTGATCGCATCAATTATCCAAGAGATTTTACCATTTACGATACGACAGATGCTAAAAGTTTAGTGAAAGATATCATCAAGGAGATGGGGTTGGATGATAAAATTTACAAGCCAGGCACCGTTTATAATCGTATAAGTAGTTGTAAGAACAATTTGATTTCTCCCCAAGACTATTTGAAAGATGTCGATTTGATTGCAGACGACAGACAAACGGGAAAGCCAAAGATGGCAGAGATTTACGCGAAGTATGATATGCGTTTGTTCAAGTCTGGAGCAATGGACTTTGATGATTTATTGTTCAAGACAAACGTGTTATTGCGAGATTTTCCAGAAGTACTTCATCGCTATCAGCACAAGTTTCAGTTCATATTGGTAGATGAGTATCAGGATACGAATTTTGCGCAATACCTCATCGTAAAACAATTGGGTGCTGTGCATGAGAACGTATGTGTGGTGGGGGATGATGCGCAAAGTATTTATGCTTTCCGCGGTGCAAATATTCAGAACATTCTAAACTTCAGAAGAGATTATCCTGAATTTGCAATGTATAAGTTGGAGCAAAATTATCGCAGTACAAAGGTGATTGTAGAAGCGGCCAACAGCATTATTTCAAAGAATAAAGATCAGATCAAAAAGCAGGTTTGGACCGATAATGAGCAAGGCCAGCCTATTCGTGTGCACAAGGCGGCGACGGATAATGATGAAGGAAATTTTGTTTCGAATCAAATTTTCATCACAAAGCAAGAGAAGGGTGCAGCGTTTAAAGACTTTGCTATTTTGTATCGCACCAATGCACAAAGCCGTGCTTTTGAAGAAGCGTTGAGAAAGCTGAATATTCCTTATCGTATTTATGGAGGCTTGAGTTTCTATCAGCGAAAGGAGATTAAAGATTTGCTTGCGTATTTTAGATTGACATGTAATCCCAATGACGAAGAGGCATTGAAGCGTGTGATTAATTATCCCACAAGAGGAATTGGGAAAACTACGCTTGATAAACTTGTAGTAGGCGCTGCAGAAAGAGAGATAAGTATATGGGACATGATTGCACGATCACAAGAAGTGGGTGTGAGTGGAGCGGCATTGAATAAGATCATGGAATTTGTGACTATGATTAAGAGTTTTCAAGTTGATTTGAATTTGAAGAACGCTTATGATCTTGGGCATCACATTGCGAGTCACAGCGGTTTGTTAAAAGACCTTTATGCAGATAGAACTCCTGAGGGAGTTGCGAGATATGATAACATTCAAGAATTGTTGAATGGTATGAAAGAGTTCAGTGACCGCAAGGAACTGGAGAACAGCGAGAGCATTGCATCATTGAGTGATTTCTTGATTGATGTGGCATTGTTGACCGATGCGGATAATGTTGATGATGGGGATAATGATAAAGTGAGCATGATGACCATTCACGGTGCAAAGGGATTGGAGTTTCCTTATGTGAACATTGTAGGAATGGAGGAAAATTTGTTTCCATCACAATTGTCGCTAAATAGTCGTGAGGAGATGGAAGAGGAACGCAGGTTATTTTATGTGGCAATAACGCGTGCGGAAAAGCGCGCGACGTTGAGTTATGCTTTGAGTCGTTATCGTTGGGGGCAGTTGAGCTATTGCGAACCTTCTCGATTCATTGAGGAAATAGACGAGCAGTATTTGGAGATGCCATCAGCGCCTGCAGCGCGAACAGCGCCAAGAGGAATAGATTTTTCCAAAGAGCGATCAGGGTTTTCGACAGGATATAGTGCTCCCAAGCCTAGAGCTCATGCGCCGCAGGAAACGCCGGCTCCAGTAAGTCCACCTCCGAATTTCAAGAAAGTAAGCGCTGCCGCGCCGACTAGTGGTCCTGGATTGTTTGATAATAGTCCTCCCGCGACTGCTGATCAGATTCAGCCTGGAGTGGAGGTGATGCACGATAAGTTTGGAAAAGGAAAGGTATTGAGTTTAGAAGGTGAAGCTCCTGACATTAAGGCAACAATTTTCTTCCCATCGGCAGGGCAGAAGCAGTTATTGCTCAAGTTTGCCAAGTTGAAAGTGCTATAAGCATAATTACGCGCATTTGCTTACATTTGTAGCAAAGACCTGCATCTGATATGTCTCGGGCAGGGTATCCAATATCATTTAAGAAAGACTCCTATGTCGGAGAAAATTAATTCGAGTTTAGACTTCCAACCATACAATAGTCAACGTCCTGACTTGATTATTCCAGAGTATGGCCGTAATATTCAAAAGATGGTGGAATATGCCATGACCATTGAAGATCGTGAAGAGCGAAATAAGTGCTGTCGTGCTATCCTAAGTGTGATGGGTCAATTGTTTCCTTATTTGCGAGACATTGAAGATTTTAATCACAAGCTTTGGGATCACCTTTATATCATGTCCAATTTCAAATTAGATGTTGATAGCCCTTATCCTGTGCCGAATCCAGAAGAGCTTGATGCACCCCCTGGTAGAATGAACTATCCGAAAGGTGATGTTCGTTTTGGACATTACGGCCGCTATGTAGAGCGTATGATTGATAAGTGTTGCGCAATGGAAGATGGCGAAGAGCGCCAAGCGTTTACGATTTCAATTGCTAATTTAATGAAGCAAAATGCTCTTAACTGGAATAGATCAAGTGTTACGGATGACGTGATTCTCAAGGATCTCACAACATTGAGCAATGGGAAGATTAGATTAGAAGGATCAATAGAATTAAGTGCTGTAAAAACGATTCAAGGAAATAAATTCCAAGATTATGAGTCGGATAATTTCAGAAAGAAAAAGCACATGAATTTCAAGAAGAAAAATAACAAGTTCAAGAAGCATAAATAAGTCTTCACATGAATGAGATTGCAGAAGGCGTATTGCATATCACCGACCTCGAGGGATATGATCACATGCTTTATTTATTCGCAATGTCCGCACCTTTTCTTTGGAAGGATTACAAGAAAATAATTTTATTGGCTACAGCATTCACTGTAGGTCATTCTCTTACGCTATTGGCTAGTGCTGCGGGTTGGTTTGCATTTTCGAGTACTGTTATTGAAATGCTTATTTCAGTTTCTATCGCACTAACAGCGCTTCTCAACTTTATCTGGAATAAACCACAAGTTTCTTGGTGGAACTATACGATTACAGTTGGATTTGGATTAATACACGGTATGGGCTTTTCTAGCTATTTTAAAATGATGTTTGATCAGTCAGAGTCGTGGATTTTAAAATTACTTTTTTTCAATATTGGAATAGAAGTGGGGCAATTATTAATTATAGGAGTGATTGTGCTTTTAGGATTTCTAGCAACATCAGTAGTCAAAGTCCCTTCCTCCACATGGTCGAGGATTGTCGCGGGATTAGCCTTTGTTGTGTCATGCTATTTAATAATTGACAAAATTTAGATAATTGCTTTTGGCGAATGTCTAAATTTGCGGCGTGTCAAAACTTTTCAAGAAGCTTTTTGTTTTTCCTGTGCGGTTGTATCAACGGGTGATATCTCCTTTTTTAGGCAGCAATTGCCGGCACAGTCCAACTTGCAGTCAATATACCATTGAAGCGATCGAAGAATGGGGCCCAATGAAAGGAATATGGCTTGGCATGAAGCGAATTTCTAAATGCCATCCATGGGGCACCAGTGGGTATGATCCAATACAAAAAAAAATAAATAACTCAAAAGTCAAATGAAAACAACACTTAAAATCTTTACTTTTTTTCTAGCTGTAGCAACACTTATTGCATGTGCTGGTGAAGAAAGCGAGCAACTTCGTCAAGCAAGAACAATTCAAGAGGCGATGTCTAAGTCTAGCCAAATTCTAGATTCAAGTATTACAGTTAAGCTCAACGAATTGAGCACAGAGTTGACCACGATGTCTGCTGATTCATTGCTTTCTGCCGATTCATTGAAAATGGCGCAGTATAAAGAAGTGAAGACTTGGTATTCTTCTATCGAAATGTTGAAGTCAGAGTTGTCAGATTGGACAAACACGATGAAAAAATTACCATCTACTGAAGAAATAGCAAACGGTGCTGAGAATCCATTCGGTGCTGATATGAAAGATGAAGATATCTTGAAAGCTGTTCAGGCAGATCAAACGAAATTTGAAGATTTAAAGTCACGTATTGAAACAGAAATTCAATAATGAATATTCGTCCAAGAAGAAATAGAAAATCATCTACAATAAGAAGTATGGTAAGGGAAACGCAAGTTTCCCTTTCGTGCTTCATATATCCATTGTTTTTAGTAGATGGAGTAAATCAAAAGATACCAATCACATCGATGCCTGGTATCTACAGATGGTCGCTTGATTTGATGCTCAAGGAAATCGAAGAGTGCGTTGCATTGGGCATTCATTCTTTTGTTTTATTTCCTGCGGTAGAAGATTCTTTGAAAGATCAACTGGGCACTTACAGTTACAGCTCGAAAAATTTTTACTTGAGCGCAATTCGTGAGGTAAAGAAGAGATTTCCTGAGGTTACATTGATGAGTGATGTAGCCTTGGATCCATATAGCAGTGATGGACATGATGGAGTAGTGAGGGCTGGAGAGATTGTAAATGATGAAACACTACCAATATTAGCTAAAATGGCTCTTGCTCAAGCGGAAGCTGGTATTGATATCGTTGGTCCTTCAGATATGATGGATGGAAGGGTAGGAGTTATACGTGAGGCTTTGGATGATAATGGCTTCACGGGGACAAGTATTATGTCCTATACAGCAAAGTATGCTAGCGCCTTTTATGGACCATTTAGAGAAGCTTTAGACTCTGCACCTAAGTCAGGAGATAAAAAGACCTATCAAATGGATCCGGCGAATAAAATTGAGGCGTTAAGAGAGGCGACTTTGGATATTGAAGAAGGAGCGGATATCATTATGGTAAAGCCGGCATTGGCTTATCTTGATGTAATTGCATTGCTGAAGCAAAACTATGATGTTCCTATAAGTGCATATAACGTTTCCGGAGAATTTGCAATGTTGAAAGCAGCTGCCCAAAACGGTTGGTTGGATTACAACAGAGCGATGCCCGAGATGATTTTAAGCATGCGAAGAGCGGGAGCGGATATTATACTGAGTTATTTTGCGAAGGAATATGCCCAACTCAAAAAAGAAAGGATAATAGAATAATCGGACGATGTCCGATTTTTTTTTATCTTTTCCGAGGAGTACAACACTTTTACTAATGCTTATTGCTATTCTGATCGCTCTTGAATACAAACCCCTACAAGGCTATTCTGCGGAATGCTAACGCTGGTTATTGGGATCTAGATTTCTCAAACTATAAGTTTGAGCTAAGCGATGTGCTTAAGAGAATTTTTGAATGGCCTGATTTACAAATAAACTCCTTTGAAGATTGGTTGACAATAGTTCATCTCGATGATCGCAATCGCATAGCCGCATTGCTGAAAGATGTTGTCAGTTCAAAAGGTCAAATTACTTTCGAAGGTGAGTGTAAGTTTCAGCGTGAAAATGGTCATTTATTTTGGGGGGAATTCTGCGGTGAAATCATAGAATGGACAGATGATAATCTTCCAGCAAGATTTGTCGGGTGCATTTTTGATATCACTCTTCGAAGACAAAGTGAAGCTGCTTTAGTCTTAAGCGAAGAGCGATTTAAAGGAGCATTTGAGAATTCGTCTGTTGCTATGGCCATAATTGATTTGGATGGAAAGTGGCTGAGAAACAACAAACGAATGGCAGAACTCTTCGGCTACACCTCAGAAGAATTATCTCAACTACGTTATCAAGATCTAACTTATCCAGATGATTTGGAAGCCGACCTTTTGTTGGTTAATGCTACGCTTGAAGGGATGATCGATTCCTATCAAGTGGAGAAAAGATATTTTCATAAAAGTGAAAACATTGTTCATGGTTTATTAAGTGTTTCTTTAGTACGAGATCAATTAGGAAAACCAGTTCACTTCATCACTCAGATACAGGATGTAACTGCTTTTAAAAAATCTCAAGAAGAACTATATCAGACAAGTAAGCGACTCGAAGCAATACTTTTTGCAGGTAAGGACGTATCCATAATTGCTACGGACTTGAATGGTATCATAACTATTTTTAGTCCAGGAGCGGAAGAACTTACAGGCTATCGAGCCAATGAGGTCGTCGGGATCCATTCTCCACTCATTCTACATAAAAAAGAAGAGCTAAATATCTTGTCGCAAAAGTTAACAGCGCGCGCAGCTCAGTCTTATAGTGGATTTGAAATTTTTAAAGGCATATTAAAGTATTTTTCTAACACAACGATGCAGTGGACATATGTGAAGAAGAATGGAGAAGCGATTCCTGTTCAACTCACGGTGTCAGAGGTAAAGAACAATGATGGATTGGTGTATGGTTACATTGGTGTAGCAGTTGACATTAGTGTAATACAAAGAGCGAAGGATGATTTGAGACGAAGTGAGCAGCGCTGGCAATTTGCATTGGAAGGTTCTGAGAATGGTGTGTGGGATTGGGATGTGGTGAATAATACTATTTTCTTCAGTAGGAAATGGAAAGAAATTATTGGTTACAATGATGATGAAATTGGAAGTTCAACTTTTGAATGGGAGGGAAGAATTCATCCAGAGGACTTAGACGGCTTTTATAACGCCCTCAAGCTGCATGTTTCTGGTGAGAGAGCATTCTTCGAAACTGAGCATAGACTGAAGGATAAATTAGGAAATTACAAATGGGTTGTTTCGAAAGGAAAGGTCATTGAATTTATTTCTGAAAATAAGCCCAAGAGAATTATTGGAACTACAGTAAACATAACGTTGCAGAAAGAGACCATGAACCAATTGATTCGTACTCTTGATTTAGCAGCAGAGCAGAACAAGCGCTTGTTGAGTTTTGCGCACATTATTTCGCATAATTTAAGGTCGCACAGTGGTAATTTCGAATTACTGTTTAGTCTCCTAGATATTTCAAGTACTGAAAAGGACAGAGGCGATATTTTAGCCCAGATTCGAATGGTGACTGGCAAGCTTGCAGATACAATTGCAAACTTGAATGAGGTAGTAAGTATTCAATCAAATTCGAGTATTAATAAAAAAACTATAAAACTTAAAGAGGTTTTGGAGAGTATAACTCTTTTACTGAAAGGTCAAATCAATAGTTCCAAAGCAATCATAGAGTTTAATTTTGAAGATGATTTTGTAGTTGATTTTAATCCTGCTTATTTAGAAAGTACTTTTCTAAATCTCTTGAGTAATTGTATAAAATATCGATCACACGATCGCTTTTTGCATATCATTGTCACTGCAATCAAAGTGAAAGAAGGAATTGAAATTTTAGTACAGGATAATGGAGTGGGGCTAGACCTTGATAAACATGGAGATCGTGTTTTTGGTTTATACAAGACATTCCATGGCAACGCTGACGCGAGAGGTCTTGGTCTATTCATGACAAAAAATCAAGTTGAAGCAATGGGAGGGAAAATCAGCATTGAAAGTGAAGTATCTATAGGAACAACCATAAAAATTGTAGTACCATGAAACCTATCCCTATTGCAAGCATCGTTGATGATGATCGAATTTTTGTTTTTGGGCTCTCAAAATTGATGGAAATGATTTCCTTTACGGACGAACTCCTTGTATTCCTAAATGGACAGGAAGCTTTAGATTATATTCTCCCCTTGGCAGATACACCAGAAAAACTTCCAGATGTAATTTTATTAGATATCAATATGCCGGTTCTAGATGGATGGCAATTTATGGACGAGTTTGTGCGTCTCAAGCCAAACATAAATAAGCAGATTACTATTTATATGGTAAGTTCTAGTGTCAGCGAGTTGGATATTAAAAAGGCAAAGGCTTATTCAGAAATTAGCGACTACGTAGTGAAGCCGATGCGATCAGAAGATCTTGTGAAAATGCAAGAAAAATTCAATGGGGAAAAGATAAACTAGCTCAGGCTTTTGCGATTTCGCTAGCAAGTGCTTCGAACTGTTCCGGTGTCATTTTTACTCTCTCTTTAGTAAAATTAAGATCGCCTACTGAGTTCATCGGTACTAGATGAATGTGCGCATGAGGAACTTCAAGTCCAATAACAGCAACGCCCACTTTGATACATGGCACTACTTTTTTAATCTTAATAGCAACCTCCTTTGCGAACAAATTGATGTCAGTCATCATTTGAGCATCGAGGTCGAAGTAGTAGTCAACTTCTTTCTTTGGGATAACTAAACAATGGCCTTTTGCTACTGGAAGAATGTCCAAAAAAGCCAAGAATTGGTCATTCTCTGCGACTTTATAGCAGGGTATCTCTCCACTAATTATTTTGGAAAAAATAGTAGCCATATCATCGAGAAATTTCTAGAACTTCAAGCTTAAGAATGCCTGCTGGAACTTTCACCTCTGCTACGTCTCCCACTTTTTTGCCTAATAAACCCTTTCCAATTGGAGAGTCAACAGAAATTTTCTTATCAGCGAGGTTGGCTTCATTTTCTGCAACAAGGGTATATTCTACTACAGCATTAGTATTCGCGTTTTTAATTTTTACTTTGGAAAGAATAAAAACCTTTGAATTGTCTAATTGTGATTCATCTACAAGGCGTGCGTTTGCAACGAGGTCTTCCATTTTAGCGATACGGGCCTCTAGTAAACCTTGCGCTTCTTTTGCAGCATCATATTCTGCATTTTCTGAAAGGTCGCCTTTATCGCGTGCTTCTGCGATTTGTTGGGAAATTTTAGGACGTTCTACTGTCTTTAGCTGATGTAGATCGTCTTTAAGTTTTTTCAAACCTTCCGCTGTATAGTATGCGACTTGTGAAGCCATTGTAGTAAACTTTAAGTATTCTAAAAAAGAGAGAACCCCTAAAGGGGTTCTCATTCAGTACAAATATATTAAAAAATAATATTATAGAGCGATATGCACGCCAATGCTGTGTACGCCGCCAAATGGGTTGGTCACGCGGTAGCTGTAGTCCAAACCAATGTTAGTTTCGTTAGCACCTACCGGAATTTGCACAGTAGCTCCAGCTGTTGGGCCTGTATAAACAGTAGTTCTAGCATCGTCTTCTCCTCCGCGGTCAAACATATAGCCTGCACGTAGGAAGAAGCGCTCACGGAATCCAAACTGTGCACCTAGTCCAAATTGGTCTTTAGTGAATGAGTTAGATGTGAATGACGCGTCAGTAGTCAACTTCATTTTATCATTGAATAGGAAATCGTATGCGAAACCTACATTAACGAGTGAAGGCATTTCGTACTTATCAGAACGTTGCTCAACAGTCAACTGAGTACCATTACTAGCCACGTTTGCTGCAGTGCTTAATCCATCACCTCTGTAGCGCATAGGAGGTCCTACGTTGCGTAAAGCGATACCAAAGCGTACATTATCTTTTTCACCAGTTACGTAACGAATACCAGCATCGAAGGTAAATCCTTGAGCTTTTGCGTTATAAATCGCCTCAGAAATCATTCGAACGGTGAGACCACCATAAATGCTATTCGAGAATCCTTTCGCATAAGACAAAGCGATGTTTGTATATGTCGGAGAAAAAGTACCAATACCACCTTCAGGAAGTGCTTCTGTGGTAATATCTAAGTCACCAAAGTTCATGTTGGTTACTGATAAACCAAGAGCACCACTTTCACCTACTTTTTGACCAAAACCAAAAGCATTCAATTTAATACCCGTACCAACTAAGTACTGAGTATTTGTGAAGACCAATTCAGTTTTACGAGTGAAGGCGAGTCCAGCAGGGTTTAAGAATGTTGCTTCAATACCATTGATTGAAGCCATTCCTGCACCAGCAGAACCAGAGGTACGAGCCCAAGGATTAACCAATAGGTGACCTGCTCCCGCAGAACCAGCGCGATCTGGGTTACCAGCAAACGCACTTGTCAATCCTGTAATAGTCGTAAGAAAAATTATAGCGAGCTTTTTCATAAGCGTTATTTCTTTCTAATTGATAATTGTGGTTTAGAAGCGATCAAGGTCAATAGGTCTCATGATACCAAACCACTTGAGAATCTTTTCTCCAACACCTGGTATATCAACGTGAATAATGTAAGTGCCACTTCCGATTGGAATGTTCTTAGCATTTTTCAAGTCCCAATTCAATGAAGTGAGTGGATCACCTTTCTTGTACTGACGTACAAGGGTACCATTCATATCATAGATAGTTACTGTACATACCTCTGGAAGGTTGGTAATCTTTACGATATTATCAAGTTTACCTGGCTCATACGTGCTGAACGCGTAGTATGGATTTGGAACAACATTGATGTAATCAAGATTACTTTCCAATGTAGCAGTGCTATTGAAAGATGGATTCAAGCCTTTTGTGCTGAAGCGGTATAGGTTTCTCCATCCGTTTACTGCACCGTTATTCGCAGGATTAGTCAACGTTGGAGTCGCATTAGCATAGCGCTCGTAAATCTTGCTCACTCTTATGCTCACTCGCGTTTCAGTTGGGATAAGACCATCTGCCACACTTAGAAGTGGATTTTCAGCAATAGATATAGCAGAACCAACCCAAGCTGCAGAAGCGAAAACTCTCTTCCAGTTGGTGTTATTAATCGGTTGGGTATTCAACACGTTAAACATGTGTTGTCCTTGGTCGTAACGAGGCATGAACGTTGTGTTCGTTGAATTCTCCTCGTACTGTAGGTTACGGAACACATAGATCCAGTGTTGTCCACCGAAGATTGAAGAACCAGTTGAGCTAAACAAGTTAGTCGAAGGGTTCCAAATCATATCACGACCGTTATCTGCAACTAACCAGCTGTCTTCACCAAAAGCCATATTCAAGCGTTCTCCAGTGTTAACATCAATAGCATATCCTGGGAACCAACCCATACCAGTTGGCTGAGCTCCGTTCAAGGTACCTTCAGCATCGTTATATCCTTCATCACCTGATTTCTTACCATTCTTATCTACAGATGGGCTTCTTCTCAATCTAGACTTAGAATATGTCTCACCTGCGAAACCTTGAGCTAAAGCAGGATTGCTTTGCATCTCAAGAACAGGACAGCGAGTCCACTTGCTCTTGTCAGATGTGAATACCACATCCACACTTGGAAGTCTTTCTAGACGAGCGAATGGCTTCAAAGTACCTGTATTAAAGATACTGTTTACTACTGGAGTTGCATCGTTGAAGTTCGTTAAGCTAACAATACCACCTGCTGGTGCAGCATTTACATAGTAAGTGCCGTTATCAACTTGTGAATATGAAACTAGACCGTAAGGAGCCCAAGTACCACCAACAATGTCTTCATAGATCTGATCTGGATCAGCTGCTTCAGTAGTTACACCAGGAGCGTTACCATAGAAGTCAGCAAAAATGTTTTGCTCTGCTGGGTTATCAGTAACAACACCATCAGAACCTGAACGAATCCAGTTCAATTCGCTTTCACCCTCTTGGTCAGGAATACCAAACATCCAAACTCGGTTAGGATCAGAGAATGTAAGTGTAGAAGATATTACTTCAGGGATATTACCATTAGGAACATCTTCAGAAATAATTGGATAGCTGTAAGAGCCCCAGTTGATAGAAATACCATAATCAATTAATACATCTTCACTAGCAATTCGGAAACTGCGGTAGTGAGGAATCGTTTCACCTGTAGTTAGGTTAGTCAATTCCCAACGCAATGAATCTGGATCATCTTCATTCAAATTATCAGGACCTTTTAGGCGAAGTTCGAATTCTGCGTCTTGAACTCGAAGTGGGTCAACAACTTTAACCTCAACTGGGGATCCGCCTGGTGCGTAAGTCAATTCGTCAGCAGTTCCATTTTCAAGAATTTCTCTTTCAGATTCTGCTGAAACGATGACGTTATTCATACCATGACCTTTACCTTCAATTCTGGTGATAGCGATTCCTTGACCATATGTACTGTTTTGAATAGTACCCCCATTTTCAGGATTAGGCTTGTGAGGAATAGCAGCAATCACTTCGATAGCACCTGTTGGCGACTTACGAGAAGAGATGAAAGAACGAGCTTGACCACTTCTAGTTTCGGTGTTATAAGGTAAATAGTTATTATAACCATAAGCAATTGCCATGAAGTAATAAGTCTTGTGGTTAACAAGGGTCTTAGAACCAGTAGCGAATTGATCTTCAGTAATTCTGAATGAACGTTGAAGTCCTTCGTTTGCTCCGCTCACTTCCAAAGAAGGAACAGGCAATCCGATTTCAGAATCGAAGTCATAGTTAATAATGTTTGTAATGTCATTTTCTAAATCACACTGTGCAATCAAACGTGCACGAGTGACGTCACCCAATTCGTCTGGGCTCACTTCAGAATTTAAAAGCTGGTAAACCATGTATCCTTCAAACTGGTATGAACGCTGCTCTGGAGTGAATGTTAAGCCTAGAGATACAATGCTTTCAGGAATAGAAGCGTCGAATTCTAAATAAGTTTCATTAAAGTTATTGCTAATGGTGCTTTCATTACCAAGCATCAAAATCAATTCGTTTTCCAATTCACGCACTGTTACATCTGGAGCATCTGGACCAGATACAAGTTCGAAACAGTTGTCGAACAATGCTTGTGCCTTATCATCAGCATCACGAAGTAATTGAACAGAAGCAAGTGGATCTCCGCTCAAGCTTCTAGCCCAAACCACACCCACTGTAATGTTGTTGTAGTCACCAGGTTGAAGTGTGAAAGGACCCGCAGACTGAATGAATCGACGGTCACCAGCAGGGTTTCCTGAAGATTCTTCAGACCAGTCTGGCATATCAGTACCATCAGTACCCCAGTTAAGAGGATCTGTATCACCAGGGAACATATATCCTGCGTCTACGTCAGTTACACCTGAAGTACCAGTAACACCAGTACCACCATATTTCATAACCTGACCATTTTTCCAGATACCACGCATGTAGTTATAGTAGTCAGGAGCATTGTCAGGGTCACCATTCGTAGGGTTAGTACCAATGTTATAGTAAACGAAACGACGCATACCGAAACGTTCGTTGTCGATGATGTCATCACCATATCCGATTCCTAGACCAGAATATGGAATACCATTTTCAGCTTCTGCTTGAGTGATATCAGAAGTAAGAGGGTTATCAATCAAGTCAGCATCTTGGTAAGGACCTTCAAAGAAGTCAACACCAACAGATGGAGGATTCAAACCATAACCATTTGTTCCAGGACCTGCCTCGTCATTAGCATCACCGTTATAGCAATATCCAAGACCACGCTGAACGTCGCATCCAACATAGTCGTCCGTAGAGTTTCCTAAGTCGGCATCAACCCATGATCCGAAATAAGTTTCTGTTAATGTTTGAGAACCTTGGTTAATCAATACATAGTTGTAGAAAGTCATGTTATTCACTTCATCATTCGTAGTGAATGCGAATGCTTGTGCACGAACTTCCATACCGATAGGCTGACCAAGTGATTCAGAGTGAACGTTACCCTTATCATTGAAAATCCAGTAATAAGTTTGGTCACCAAAAAGAGGTACTACGCTTTCACGAGTACGTGTCTTACAATCGATTTCCTTCAAGAAATCATACCATGGGTAGTCACCATTTCCTGGATCGTAAAATCCGTCACCATCGTAATCATAGAAAGGAGCAAGATATAAATCTTGTCCAAGGCTCGGGTTACCCTGAGCTGGATAGTCATTAAAGTAAGAAGGCATGATGTAGTTTTCACAATCATCATTACCCGCTTCGATACAATCATAATAAGCGCGGTGTAACTGAGCATCTTGACGAGTGCTAACAAAAAACTTGTCATATGCAGTACAAACGCTTTCTGAGATTTCTGCAGTACCATCGTTGGTAAGTGGACCAGGCCAGAAGTCGTTACCATCTGCACGGAAAGTTACCGCAGCAAGTTTCAACTGTTGGTCAGGAGACACACCACCCATCCAAAGGGCTCCAGAGTATATAGAGGAAACACCTCCATTGATAGGCACCTCATATGCTGCACGGCTCGTTGCACGATCCTGCCACATAGAACCACCTGTTTCAATTCTAGCTCTAACGTTGTTCCACTCCAAGTCACGTAGACCTTGAGCAGGAGCGCAAGCTGCTGCACGAGTTCCGAGCGCGCTTTGGCCGTGGTCGTCGTTGGTGCTCATGCCACCACCGTTATTGGAGTTAGCCCCCATGTAACGCATAGCTTGAGCATTAGAAATCATTCCTATTGCGAGTGCCAGTAAGCTGATCTTTTTAAAGATGTTCATCATTTCTTGGCTATTGAGTTTCTTAATAATTAATTCTTTTTTCTTTCAATTAAAAGTCAAAACGTACACCCAAACGAATCTGGCGAGGTGCCGAGAAGTTGTAAGGATTATTCACGTTCATGCTGTAGTAATTTCTGAAAGAATCTGGTGAGTTCTGTGCGTTGATCAATGCTTGGTATTGAGCTGATGCTAAATATCCATCATCGTCTGGAGTACCTGTAAATCTGTAAACACCATTGATATTCTGAGTGTTCAAGAGGTTAGTAATCCATAGGTAAACATTCAAGTTAGCCGAGCGCTGCTTTTCTCCTTCTTTACCAAAGGTCAAAGTGAAGTTGCGATCCAATTGCATATCAACAGAGAACTGCCATGGTAGACGTGATCCATTCAAACCACCTTTCGTAGCAGGAGCAATTTCACCTGTAACTGGAGTTGCAAACTGCTGCGAGGTATATGGTGTACCAGATCCAAGGTTTGCAATTACGTTAGCACCTGTGTTTTCGAAAATTCTCTTTCCGAACCAAACTGGACCATTGTATTCTGCACCTTCACCATAACGGTAGTCAATGGTAGTAACAATACGGTGACGTTGGTCATAGTTGAAAGGAGCAACTGTTCTCAAGTTTGGAAGACCGTTGTTGATCAAAGCCAACTGCGTTTGAGTTGTAGAACCTGTACCATCAGCGAACTGAAGGGTGTAAGATGTCTTCATCCAAATGTTACCCGTACGACGAAGGTCATAAGTTAAAGTCAAACCTTTAACAGTACCAAAGTCAAGGTTACCGAATGTTCTGTAAGTACTTGGATAAGCACCAACATAACTTCTAACCTGAATCATATCTCTCAATTCACGGTAGAAAGCTTCTAACTTGATTGAAGACGTACGAGAAAGGATTTGTTGGAATCCAAGAGCATAGTCAACTGTTTTTTCAGGACGAAGGTTTGGGTTGTTGATCAAAACGTTTCTGTTCGCCATGTACAAGTAGTCAATCGGGTTGAAACGATTGCTTTCAGTTGGACGTTGAGTCAAGATGTCGTAGTGAGCAAAGAACAATGCTTCATCAGAAATTGGGAATGAGAAAGCGATACGAGGCATGATGTTTACCGCTGGATCGTAATCCTTAAAGGCTCCGCTGGTCAATACACCAGGACCACCTTGTAGAAGTGGGTTTACTTTACCCGCCGAACCAATAGAAGAAACTGGATCAGTTACTACTTGACCTTGTGCGTTGTACCAAGTATCACCGTCACGGTATCCTGTTACTGCTGTTGGATTAGCAGCATCATTCACATAAACTACGAAATTGTCACCAATGTTAGAAGGAGGAGTTATGTCGCCGAGCTGACCGAAGTTAGCTTCGCCAACTGTAGTTCCAATACCAACTACATAAGGATCTTTCAATACTGGTTGGTTTGCATCAAAACGGTCGATACGAACACCGACGTTGAAGATCAAGTCATCAAATGCAAACTTATCCATGATATAACCAGAAGTGTAGATTGGTTCAAATGCACCAATCGAACGCTTATAGTAAGTGTTTCCGCCTAAAGTATATTGTTCTTGGAAGAAGTCATCAATGGTTGGTCTTCCGCGCATTCTCTTACCAGTGTGATCATAACCGAAGTAGTTAACGTAGTTCTGACCCTGGTTCAATAGATCTTCTGCACCGAACAAACCTAAGTCAAGGAATTCAGGATCTAGATTGTCAATGTTTACGAAGTCAGTTCCGTTTGGATCAAGACCTAGTTTTGTTCTAAGACGATAGTCAAACTCATATTGCCCCTCACCAACTAATTGGTTAAAGTAAACGTAGTTGTTACCATCGAATATTACAGTTGTAGAGTCATATCCAGAGCCTGCTGCGTTGTCCAACTCACGGATGTGAGAATTGGTGTACAAACGACCTGCTTGCCAAAGTGGAATTGGAGATAGAGCATAACCCGCGTCACGACGTTGTTCGAATTCGAAACCGATTTGAACTGCGTGGTCTCCGATGTCAGCAGAACCAGCTCCAGAAACACGGAACTGATTAGTGTTTGAAATGCTATAGTTATTGTTCTGTGTGCCTATGTAGTTCCAAAGGCCATATGTCTGATCAGGTGAGTAACCATTCAAAAGACCATTACCAGCAAGAATGTTATCGATAGAAGCATATGGATTAGATCCAATGAATAATGCTGTATTCGGGTCGTTGATGAAAATTTGACGTGGGTCACGGATAATGTTTCCGTTCTCATCGTTGATAAGCCCAGCTACAACTGGATTTAAGTCGAAGTATGAGAAGTACTGATTAGTCAGTGCCGCTGTTTCAGGATTGTACTCAGAAGGAGTGAAGTCAACATTGATAGACTGAGTACCAGTTTGGCGGAAGTATGATCCGTTATACTCATATTGATTACCTCTTACGATATCGTAATAACCGATGTGACCATATTTGAATACGTCATCTTTGTGTGTATCATCCTCACGCTTAGAGAAGTTCTGGCTATAGTCAACCATTACAGAGTAGAATACGTTTTTCAAGTTGTTCGCAGAAGATTCTTTTCCATCTGCATTCTTGAAACGCTGACTGAACTTCGCATAAGCTCTCCAGTCAAGATCCGTAGCGCGCTGGTTGTTGTCAGAGTTCATCAACAAGTTTGCATAACTAAGCTGATGAGAGCGACTGAAAGCACCAGTACCACCGAAGGTCAAGGTGATGTTGTCAGAGGCATTAACGTCAATCTTCGCAACTAAGTTTGCTGATCTATCGCGGTTATTCAGGTTTGTTTTAACCTTTTCAAAGTCATTTGAAGTGAGGAAGTCCGCATTGTAGAGCGCACCTGTTCCTGTTTGATTTACACGGAGAGGATTTGCAAGAATAGCAGCTCTTACATCATCTTTCATTTTGTAGTTACCGCCGAAAGCTGGGTTAGGGTCTACGATATCGGTATAGTTACCTGATACGAAGAAGCCCAGAACTGGACGAATCTTATTTCCTACTGAGTCCTTCTTAAATAGAATAGGACCAGAAAGAGATCCTTCTACGAGGTTGTAACCATAGTGGTCAAGTCCTACAGCTTTATCACCACTCTTAAAGCCAGAAGTAATTACTTCGAGACCTCCAGTGTATTGTGAAGAAGCACTACGAAGAGCGATGTTAACGACACCACCTGTTGCATCCCCGATATTCGCTGGGATACCACCTGTGATTACGGCAACTTCTTCGATAGCTGATTTTGGAAGTGCGGTACTACCGCGAACTTTGATACCATCGATATACACCCAAGTAGAACCTGTACGTGCACCGCGAATAGAGAGACCACCGCCAGTACCAGCAGAGCTAACCCCTGCAACGGTAGAAGCCAGTCCTAAAGCGGAACGGCTTGGCATTTTGGAAATTTCTTCGCGGGTTACAGTTCCACCAGAAGCTCCACCATCTTTATCGATCAATGGAACCTTGTAGTCCACGATCTCGACAGTTTTGAGTTCTGCGCCTGGTGTTAGCTCTGCGTTAGCAAAAGCTATTTTACCTGTTGAAATAGGAATCCCACGCACAGTTTGTGGCTGGTATCCCACCATTGAGAATTGAATCTCATAGGTTCCAGGATCAATTGGTTTAATGGTGAATTCACCATCAAAATCGGTAGTGGCGCCAGTCACAAGGTTACCATTGAGGTACACTACAACGTTGGCAAACGGTAGTGGCTCTTTGGTGTCCTTATCGGTCACCTTTCCTTTCAACGTACCACTATTGCCTTGGGCAAATGCACTTGATACGCCTAATAATAAGAGTGCTACTAGCAAGTAAACTTTTCTCTGCATAACAGACAGGTTAAGGTATTTCTAATTGCTGCGGTTAAAACGAAACGGGCGCTAAAATAGGAAATCTTCGGCTTTTTAACGGCTATTAACCAAAAGGATGTTAAAATCGCTGATTTCGTGAATCTTACGGCTGCAAAAAAATCGTTTTCGCGAAAAATACCGAGGTAAAATGGTTACAATTCTTTAATTATTTCCTCAAAAATACGTCACGTTGCCGAGAACGATAACATTTCATTTCGTTACATTCTAGGAAATCTATACAGGTCTGTGGCCGTTTAAACACAAAAAAGCCCGTTCATACGGGCTTTTATCAATATACAATATTTTATTAAACCTTTCGCTTTCGAAACACTCTTTTATGCCAAGGGACCAATTTACCCTGAGAGTGCTTCTGGGCCTTCTTCAGGGTTTTTTTCATGCGCTTTTGTGTTTCTTTTGACTGAATCTCCGTGAGGTGATCTTTGTGTGCGCCATACTGCGCTTGACGTTCCGCCATTTTTGCCGCTTCGCGATCTTGTGCGTTTTCTACTGTTTGCTGGTCTTTCTGCTTCGGTGGGCGCTTTTGTGCCCAAGAAGGATTAGCTAAAAGAATTGAGAATAAAGAAATAAGAACTGCGGTTAACTTATTCATGCGGCGACAACGGGTTATTGATGAAATTCGTATGCAAACTTGATAATTTGAATATCATGACTTCTTACGTCATGATCCAATAGTGCTTCAATAAGCATGGTTTCAGTGTACAAGACTTCAATTTCCTGGATCATTTCTTTCCCCTTGTACTTCTCTAACTTGAGCAGGTTTCCAAGCGAGTCATAATAGAATTGATGTTTCTTAATCTGGCTTGGGTCTGTATTGTCCCAAGTGATAGATTGCACCCAGCCTTTCTCATTGTACTCATATGATTTAGTGGTAAAACGATTGGACATCACCACTTCCTCTTTTTCTGAAACGAGATAGCCTAAATCATTTTTAGTAGTGGTTATATGGGAGTAAAGCAATCCGTAGTTATTGTAGCAAGACTTCATTACGCTAGATGCATTGATGTCTTTGTATTGAAAACTTTCTGAATTGATAGTTATACTCTGGCCAGGCACAAGTTTTCCTTTCTCTGTAGAGATGTTTTCACTTTTACCAAAATCTAAACGCTCTACTTTTCCTTCTTTGTTGTAGATAAACTTTTTGGTGTAAAAGCCTTTGTTGCCTTTTTCTGTGCGAAGTTCAACCTCACCGAGATCATTTCTTTTAAACTCAATACTAAGCGTATCAACAAGGTGAAGAACACTTGTTATTTTATCAAGTTGTTCGAGAAGACCTACTGTGCTGAAGTGATAGACAAAAATATCTGGACGTTGCTCAATAGGTCTATTGGGACGCTTTATAGACCAAGTGCCAGTAATTTTCTTGATTTTATTTTGCCAAAGAAATTCTTGATTGAAGTACATCTCGTCCTCGAACGCATTGCCGAGACGATTGTCAATTATTTGTCCATTCGCTATGCTCACAGTGCAAAGAAGCACCGCTAGAATGATGACAGCGGATTTGATTTGTTGCATAAAAATATTTCTAAGGCAAACTTATAAGAGACTTTTGTTTGTTTTTACTCCATGTCTCAAGTCAATGAACGTACCATTGTTAAATAGATGAAGTATTTTTTTGACTGACTCTTTTGATTAAGGAAGCAAGGAGTACCTTTGGCGCTCAATAATAAATGACATGCGCGACCAAATAATTTTTGATTTAATTCAACAAGAACATCAACGCCAGTTGCACGGTGTAGAACTTATCGCTTCTGAAAATTTCGTTAGTGACCAAGTGATGCAGGCCATGGGTTCTGTGCTTACTAATAAATATGCGGAGGGGCTTCCAAATAAGAGATATTATGGAGGATGTCAGATTGTTGATCAGGTGGAACAACTCGCTATTGATCGATTGAAAGAATTATTTGGCGCAGAATGGGCAAACGTTCAACCTCACAGTGGAGCAAACGCGAATAGTGCGGTGATGCTTGCTATTCTTCAGCCTGGAGATAAAATTATGGGGCTAGACCTTTCGCAAGGTGGACACTTGACACATGGAAGCCCTGTCAATTATAGCGGTAAATTATACAAGCCTGTCTTTTACGGAGTGGAGAAGGAGACGGGCCTTATCAATATGGATACGGTAGAACGTATCGCAAAAGAAGAACGCCCGAAGTTGTTGATTTGCGGTGCTAGTGCATACAGCCGAGATTGGGATTACGCACGATTCAGAGCAATTGCAGATGAAATAGGCGCATTGTTATTGGCAGATATTTCTCACCCAGCAGGCTTGATCGCAAAAGGACTCTTGAATGATCCAATGCAGCATTGCCATATTGTTACTACGACTACACACAAAACACTTCGCGGACCTCGTGGAGGAGTTATTATGCTTGGTAAGGATTTCGAAAATCCATTTGGTTTGAAAACACCAAAAGGTGAAATACGCATGATGTCTTCTCTATTGGATTCTGGTGTATTCCCGGGAATGCAAGGTGGTCCTTTAGAGCATGTCATTGCAGCGAAAGCAGTTGCATTTGGAGAAGCACTTCGTCCTGAATTCAAAGCTTACGGCGAGCAAGTCATCAAGAATGCTGCAGCATTATCAAAAGCACTCGTTGAAAAAGGATATGGTATCGTGAGCGGTGGAACAGATAATCACTGTTTCTTGGTAGATCTTCGTAGCAAAGGAATCACCGGCAAGGATGCCGAAAATGCGCTTGTAATAGCGGATATTACTGTCAATAAAAACATGGTGCCATTCGATGATAAATCACCATTTGTGACCAGCGGAATTCGCATGGGAACGCCTGCAATTACTACCAGAGGATTGAAAGAAGATCACATGTTGTTGATTGCAGATCTTGTCGATACTGCTTTGATGAATCGTGAAAATACAGCGATACTTGGTGACGTTAGAAAGAAGGTTAATGAATTGATGAACTCATTTCCCCTTTTCCAATTCTAATTCGATATTAGGTTTTAGAAACAAATCGGCCTTCGACTTTGGTCGGAGGTCGATTAACCACTTATATCCTTCGAGAATGAAATTGGCAGAGTCGGCCATCTTCATTGGAGAAAAAGTACTATTAGCTTCGCGTTCTAAGCGAAGCTTTTTTATTTCATTCTCTTTTATTTGAATGAAGATATTAGAGCAATCACCTTTATTTAGTCCAATAAGTTTAGGTGGCTTGTTGGATAAACTATCCTTTTTTTCTTCTACAGGAAAATACACCAACTGTCCATTCCCTTCAACATATACTGAGTTGATTTTGCTGTCAATGAAATCTGCTGTTAGTTTTCTTCCTTTGATCTGATTGTATTTTCCTTGGCGGGTTTCAGAAATAATAAATGCATTTTCCCGAACGAACATTCGGTCGACTTTATTATTGGCCATTGTAATCCGAATGGAGTCTCCGGTGATTTGATTTTCATCACTCCAAAGCACGGGCTCATTAAACATTCGCAAGGTAGAGTCGGACACGGCATAGACTAGTGAATCACATTTCCCCTGAAGGTCATCTTTGAAAATTTTTACTCCGTAAAAAGCATAAAGCACGTCTTTGCCCAGGCTGTCTGGTACAGACTTGAGTGTGTCTGCGTGCATGAAAAGAGAGTCGCCACCTTCGAAGAATTGCGTCAGAAGTGCTTTTTCTGTAACAAAACTCTTTTTTGTTTTTTCTTCATGATAGCCATATTCGCCAGATATAAAGAAGTTGGCGGTGGTGTCGCGTATGGTTACTTTCTTGAATACTTCGCCAAAACCAACCTCGCCATTATAGTAAATACTGTCGCCGCGGAGCTCTGTTTTTTCACTGCGAACAAATGCATTTTTATTGAATTGACAAATATCTTTATCAGTGTTATACCACCCGTTTTCACAATAAATGAAAGTGTCGTCTCCTTCGATGGTAGTAGGCCCAAAGAAATAGGCTACCTCTGTTCGATCATTGTATTTTAAAGTGTCCGAATTGACGGTGTAGTCTGGGTTTTTCAGGACAACCTTATTTCTAAAATAGAAGATTTCAGTCTTCGTGTGATATGAGCCTTCTTTGCTATTGAGCACGTTTTGATTAGCATTGGAAACAATCTTTCCTCCACCAGTGTAGGAAGCAATCTCTGAGTCGATGTTGTATATGAGTCGATTGCTGGTGAGCGTCATTTGATTATCTCTCAGCACTACGTTGTTATTGATGGTAGCAACTTTCGATTTTTGATCAACATGCATCACATCACCTGCCAGATTAAACTCTCCCGGTTTGATGATTCGTATGTTTCCAAATGCATCAAAGTCTTTATTTGTGAAAATGTGTGCGCTATCACAATAGAAAAGCGTTCCTTCATAGATGA
>JAIXWP010000075.1 GCA_027491215.1 Flavobacteriales bacterium
CCTCCCTCCACCATATCCATATCCGCTTCTCCAATTAAGGCGAGCTGCAGCTCGCCTCTGCAGCGCGCCTCTGCGCCATTTGTCAATTGTCATTGAAAACTTATCTTTGCAAAAAACGATAGCACCTGTCTAACACCGCCACATCCAATACTGAATCCCGCCCTCGCCTGGTATTTATTGACCTAGCGCGATCGGTGGCGATTATCATGATGCTAGAGGGGCACTTTACCGGGGCTGCACTGGCTGCTGAATACAGAACGTATGACTACACTGCTTATATGATTTGGCACGTCATACACGGACTCACCTCACCGTTGTTCTTTACCGTTTCAGGAATTATTTTCACCTATCTTCTAACCAAAGACAAAGCACTTTCATTTCGCACCAATCCGCGGGTAAAGAAAGGATTTCGTCGTGTATTGCAACTATTGTTCTGGGGATATTTTATTCAATTCAATGCGCGCATACTCATCGAATCGTTAATACAAGGCGAGCCCTATGATTTGCACTGGCTGTATGCCTTCCATGTATTGCAATCGATTGGGTTTGGAATACTCACCTTGCTTCTGATTTACGGATTGTGGTCATGGATGAAACGTGTGCCTTTGGCACTGCTATATTTGATCGGAGCGATCGTTGTGTTCACCATGAATGATTATTTGATGCTGCATATTCTTGAGCAGCAAAAATTAGTTGCAGAAGGGGTCTTATCTCAGCCAACATTCATCCCTGAGCATGCTCCGCGATTCATTCAAAACATGATTTACGGCCAATGGTCAGAGTTTAGTTTTATTCGCTACGGCGGTTACACATTGATAGGCGGCGTGATCGGATGTTTGATTAAATCATACGAGCGTTATGTGTTTCGCTGGTGGTTTGGGTTGATCTTTATCATGAGTGCTTTTGTGTTATTGAAATACACACACTTCATCCTCGAAGAAGGTTCCCAGTGGGCGATACAGCTAGGTTGGACCGATCGTATTATTTGGTTAAATAACGAGCCTGCCATATTTGGATTAGCGATTATTCTTGCATTTTTAGGCTTGTTGATTTACGTCAACAAGTTTGTGAAGATGCCGAACAATTTATTTCTCCGAATGGGACAAAACACCTTTCCGATTTACGTGGTGCATGTCATTGTTCTCTACGAAGGACTTTTCGGTATAGGCCTTTCACCGTACCTCCTACATCAAAATTTCACCCCGCTCCAAGACGTCATGGGAGCGCTAGCCTTCATCGCATTCTTCTTCGTAATGGTTAAATACATTGAGCCATTGGAGAGGGGGTATAAATCCGTGTTTAAGATTTTTGGAGCATAGTTATTGGTTCCTGAGTGCTCGCGTAGCGAGTGTATCGAAGGATGGTTCCTGAGTGCTCGCGTAGCGAGTATATCGAAGGATGGTTCCTGAGTGCTCGCGAAGCGAGTGTATCGAAGGATGGTTCTCAATACTCTATTAATTTTCTATCTCGCACGGTCCCTGAGCTTGTCGAAGGGCTCATTCTGAAAAATCTCAATGGGGGCGCTCCACGGATTGGGACCGGTCCCTCGCTATATTCACTTCGAACTATTGCTTCGCAATATGTTCTCGTTCATAACGCTCGGGAGACCTTGACACGTTTGGGAATGCGCATCTCGTTCCCCGAGCGTAGCATTTAATTAAGCGAAGCGCAAATTAAATGCGGAGTCGAGGGGTGGTGCCAACCCGTGGAGCGACCCAATTATTTCTTCAAGAATCGCACATTTGCTCCTTCCACACGAAAAATGTAACTACCGCTGCTTTGATTACTTATGTCTAGGACTATCGATGGAGCAGTAATCATTCCTTCACCCACTAATCTTCCCGTGATATCATTGATAAAATATCTTTTTCCGACCAACTCCGAGGTCACATTTAATCGCAGTTCATCATCTGCTGGATTAGGATATACTGAAAGTATAATCCTTTCAGTCTCAGAAATTCCAACAAAATTAAAGACTTCACTCTCAGTAATACATCCTTCACCATTCGTTATTATGGCATAATAAGAACCTTGATTTTCAAGACCGAATGATTGTTCGGTTGCCCCAGGAATTATTCCTTCGGTGGTGTACCACTGCCATGCAACGCCATCCCCAGCTATGAGTTCATTCGTGGCTTCATTGTAAAGAATCTCACTAGAAGGTATTGGTAGTTCTTCGATATTCCATTGAGAAGTGACTTCACAAAGTGGATTTGTCATTACCAATTGAATATTCAGATTTTCTTCAAAGACAATAGGTATCTCGACATTGGACTGACTGGAAATTTGTTGGTTATTGATAAACCAGTTAGTACTTTCTAGATAAGGATAAGAAACATCATAGGTGAATAAGTCTCCAAAGCATAGGGCGTATGATTCGTCTACCTGAGGAATTTCATCACAACTATAAATCTCGTGATATGCGGTGTTAGTATAAATGGGAGGATTCTGATCGAAGAATATTGCTGCTGAGTTATTGATCACTTCACCCACAGAAATACCCGGCAAGGTGCGGATCTTATAAGTCAAATACCCCATCGAAGCTTGTAGATTCGCGCTGCTATCTGGTAGCATGATTCCATTAAAAATAAACTTTGTAAGCCCATTTGGCTCTAGAATAGCGCTCATAGCATGCGAGGATCCTGTTGGCTGAAAGGTAGAAATATCAAGACGTTCAGTATCAATTAGATTTTCAATGACCACATCAAGAGCGGGAGCATTTCCCGTATTTTGAAAACGAATTCTGTATTCTAATTCCGTATCAGAAAGAATAAAATGATTCTCAGTATATCCTTCCGGGTTTCCTTGAATGTCATTGGGATCATAAGCACAAGTCACTTCCATATTGCTTGTCCAAGCTGTTTCATACACGGGATTACCACCACAAGAAATTGAAACAGTGTAATCGAAATTATAGGTTTGCCCAATAAAATCTACCCCGGGGCCAAGGATGTGAACACCAAAATAAGCTTCAAAATTCGACGGTATTTGACTTAGTTGCCAAACAAGCAATCCCGGTTCTGGACTAGATATAGCATATTGTTCTTCTGATAAAGGAAATGAAGAAAAATCAGTGTTCGTTGCATCAAAGTTTAATGACGGGTCAAAGCTAATTGTAATGTTTGCGTCCAACAGTCCCTCATTTAAGTTGAAAACTCTAAAAATTGGAAACACCCCATCTTGGCAATGCAAAATTTCTTCATTACCGTTGATTACTTCAAAGTAAGCAGAGCAACCATCATTATTAGTCATAGGCACTTCTAACGTTGTGCAGGTTGGAATAGTAATCATTAAATTACTGATCGGTATAGAATTCAGAAGGCCAGAAGTTCCATTGAAAAATGTCATCGCATAAGTTCCACTCGGTAAAACCGGAACTTGAGCAGTGCCGTCGCTACCGACATACACAGTGATACCTCCAGGATAAATTTGAAAATATCCTGCATTTGGCACTGTTGGCTCTGAGCTAGGATCGTAGACTCCGTCCTCGTTCAAATCATTAAACGCTACAATCGACAAGTCGTACTCGTAAATACATGAGCCATCATTGTAATCAGCATCATTTTGATAATTACAAGCACTTGGATCATTGCACCCAAAGTTTTCTAGAGGATCACAAATGCCATTATAATTAATATCATTGAGACATTCTCCATTACAGTCTAAAATCTCTGATGCTGGATAAGTGCATGTTCCGTCTTCGATTGTTGCTGCTGCGTTATAATTGCAAGCTGTGATATCTGTGCATCCTTCGAAGTCAAACTCATCACAAATGCCATTACTATTATTATCATTTAAGCAATTTCCATTGCAATCAACGAAGCTATTAATTGGGTAGATGCAGTTTCCACTATCTATCGTCACCGCAGGATTGTAATTACAAGCATCTATATCCATACAACCTGCTATTTCTAAAACAAGATCTACTGCGGGTGCATACCAGTACAGCTCTTCTAAAATTAAATTAGGAGTATAATACATGGGATTATACTGAGGATTTGTAATAAGTCCTCCATAGTCTTCATTTCTTGTATCTACTATAAATGAAACCGTTTCGGAACCTATAACTTTAGTGAGCTTTGCCGCGTAAACTTTTTCTGGATCAATTTCTACACTTTCCTCGAATGGTATGAAGGTATACTGTCCATTATAAATATTATCGTATGTTTCCTCGGTGATTGTAATCGTTTCACTAAACCCTTCGATCGGATTATTCTCGTCCTCACCAAATAACTCGGCATATACTTGTGCTCCTACTTCGGTATTCGGACCAAACAATACATTTAAACCCGTACAAGAATAACTATAGCTCGTTCCATTATAAAGTGTGAGCGCATATATGGTAAAAGCTGCTAAATCAGAATTCGGCCCAAGTGTTATTTCAAATAAATTGTCATTTATCGTTTGTCGAAAAAGTGACGTTGAAACCTCTAGGTTTTTAGTTACTACATTCCCAACTAAATTGTCATCACTTGGTAGAGAAAAAACAGCTTCATAAACTCCAGGTATTTGAGGATAAATTACATCTTCAATATACACACTATCAACAACCCCTGGCCCAAGCAAACGAGAACCAGTGAAGGTCTGTCCGCCCAAAGCCAATGTTACCTCCGCATTCTGAGAGGAATTTGAATAATTCCTCACTGGGACCCATAATTGAGTTGGATTTGAAGCGTCAGCAAAACCCACAGGTACGACACCATATTCATATGAATCATATATATTATTTAATGAAACATTTTTTATGGCCAGATCATGCATAGGATTCTCCACTATTTGAACATCATCTATCTTCCACTCCATATCAAATGTTCCTACCCATCGAAAGCGCAACCAGATTTGATCGACGCCTTGTTGTGATGCTATATCTGAAAGAAAAAAAACTTCTTCCTTAGGATTAGCAATTATAAATTGAGGAGTTGAATACTCTTGCCAAAGATGAAACCTTGTACCAAGCGCACTAGCCGAGAGAGCGGTCGTCTGAACATCGGGCCATGTAACACCATCTGTTGAAATCTCTACGAGAAGACGTGGCGAATTTGGTCCTTGGAAAATGGAAAACCCATGATTTCTGTAGTTGTTTTGGAATCTCAAACTAATTTCATCCAAACCAGTAATATCAATAGGCTCAGCCGTTTGAAACCAACAATTTTCCACTGGTCCAGAAATATTACCCCATTCCGAATTATTCGAATTCGCCGTCATAAATCCGTTCTCATTTGTGGTAGAAAGAAATGGTGGTTCGTTATAGATGGGCGCTTGAGTTCCACAGGTAAAATTCACCTCTGGATCATACTGCGTGAAGCCCTCATCATAGGCATTGCCTATAATCCAATCGTCACAATTCGAAAAATCGTTAGACCAAATGATGTTTTGAGAATAAGAAAAAAAAGTCGAGTGCAGCAGAATAACAAGGGTAAAGAGTTTTCTCATCAAGAATAAGCGATTTAATTTTTTATGTTTTGGTTAAGTGAAGCAAGCAATGAAATGTACGCATTTTATTACTCATTCGAAACCTATTACCGACTAATCTAAAAAATACCCTACAATAATGTTCGAATCCTAAGAGCTCAAAATTCCGCTTCGCTTATTCGGGATTTGAGATTCATAATTCTCAAATCCAAGACCCAATTATAAAAATCGTATATTTACAATTAACTAGACGTAAAAATACAATCATGAATAAATTGAGAGTGTCGAAGAAAGTCGTTAGCAAAACAAGTATTGCGACCGAGAAGGAAGAGAAGTTGATACGATTACCGAAATACTCGCCCGTTTGGGTCGTGGCGCATGTGAAGGAAGCACCTGCCGTGAAATTACAATTGATTAGTCGTATCCGTGCAGGGGTTAAAAAATCTGATTGGAAATTACTGATCTCTTTTATTGGTTCAACCGAAAAAGAATTTGAAAGCATCCTTCCTGCTTCAATTAGTAGTATGCAAAAGAAAGCTGTCTATAGCAAAGAAACTTCAGAACGAATCTATGAACTTGCTGGGTTATATGGTTTAGGATATGACGTTTTTGATACGAAAGAAGATTTTAAAAAATGGTTAGCGACTCCTTCGAAAGCCCTTGGAAACAAGAAGCCTTTTGACATGCTCGATAGCAGTCTGGGCTTTCAGATGGTCGAAAATGAAATTCTTCGTATTCAATACAATGTGTATAGCTGATGGTTGTCTATCGCATTACAAACATAAAATTTAAGGACTCCACCTTATCTGGAATCGGGGCTGAGTTAGTCGGAGGAAGATGGAATGAAAAAGGAACCAAAGCTGTTTATTGCTCCGAAAACATTTCTCTAGCCTTACTTGAATATTATGTTCACTCTGAAAATACCGCCCTTCTTCCAAACAAGATCTTGGTGGCTCAAATTGAATTTTCTGATAAATTTAAAATAGAAGAGTTAAAATCACTGCCCGAACATTGGAACGAATATCCATATACCACCGAGAGCACATCGATTTTTACCAGCTTAGCAAAAGATAAAAATTTCTTCGCGTTGCGCGTTCCTTCCTCCATTGTGGGGTTAGAGGACAACATCATTCTCAATCCCCACTATAAGAACTTTCACAAAGTAAAAATCACTAAGTTCATAGAACTACCTTTGGATAGTCGGTTAGGACAATGACAAGGGACAAAAGACAAATGACAAGGGACAAATGACAAATGACAAATGATCTCGGCTTTGCCGAGAACAAATGACAAATTGCAGAGCCCCACTGCAGCGCGGCTAATATGAATTTAACCCAATACGGCTAGGTCGGATTTATCGAGAATCACGAATTGAGAATTGAGAATTTTATAATTGAACAGTGAACCACGAACTAACTACATCCCGCATCACGATAAAAGTCGTAACGCCAGCGATGATTAATTCCGCATTTGACACGATGACGAAAGATGAAATGATGGCGGAGTTTTATTTGGATGAGAAAGGATATGAGCATTATCAGCTATTGCATGAAAAAGGAATGGAAACTTTTCGAATTTCACAGGTCATGTTTATTCTCATATTAAAAGAAACGAATGAAGCCATTGGCGATGCTGGCTATCATACATGGAATCCGTTTCATGCGCGTGCAGAAATTTTTTATTCGATGCGCGACGATGAGCACAAGCAGAAAGGCTACATGAAAGAAGCGCTTCGCGCCATCATTGATTATGGTTTCTCGGAAATGAAATTACACCGCATCCAAGCCCTCATCTCTGATTACAACACCCCATCAAAAAAACTACTTCTCCACTATCAATTCCAACGCGAAGGCACTATCCGCGAAGACTACATCATCGACGGCGTTTCCGAAAATTCGGATTGCTATTCTTTGTTGTCGACTGATGTTTGACTAGCTAAGCCTTCTGATAAAGCAAGCAGAAATTTGTCTTCCTTCAACTCGATAAGAAGCGTATTTCGAGTATCTTTCGAACTCTTATACTACACATGGTTATGCGCAAACTGATACTACTTCTAATCGTTCTATTTTCTACTACTTCTAATTTAATTGCTCAACAAAGGGCGACAACAGAAAATGGAAGAAAGATTATCTTAAATGATAATGGTACATGGACATATGCTGACAGTTCCTCTTTTGGAAAAGCTGTGGTTCCAAATATTTCCAACATTGAATTTCCAAAAATTAATTCGAAGGATGTAGTCATTTCGCATACAGGATTTTCATTGCTGTATAATGAAGAACACGAACAAGCTGCATGGGTGGCATATGAACTCACAGAACAAGAAACGCACAAACTCTTTGAGCGAACCGATAAATTTATTGTTGACCCAAGTGTAAAAACAAGTTCTGCAAATGATAATGACTATGCGGGGTCAGGATATGACAGAGGTCATTTAGCGCCGGCTTCTGACATGGGTTGGTCAGCCAAATCAATGGCTGAAAGTTTTTACTACAGCAACATGAGTCCACAGGCTGCGAGTTTTAATAGAGGAATATGGAAAAGATTAGAAGAGCAAGTTCGATCGTGGGCGATCGACAACGAAGCTGTTTATGTGGTGACCGGACCAGTGCTAACTCCTGGACTTCCTGCTATTGGTTCCAATAAAGTATCCGTTCCAAATTATTATTACAAAGTCATACTAGATTATCGAGCACCTTCCATTAAGGGCATAGGGTTTATTATGGCCAATAGCGGCTCCACAGATTTGCTACATACATATGCTGTGTCGATAGATAGCGTTGAGAAGTTTACAGGTCTTGACTTCTTCCCTTCGATTCCAGACGAAGAAGAGGCTCAAATAGAGCGTACGCTTTGTCAAGAGTGTTGGTCGTGGGATGTTAAAAAGGCCACTTCAGAAAGCACAACTAATAAAGCCTCCACTTCCGTTCAATGCAGCGGCACCACTAAAGCAGGCGCTCGTTGTAAGAATAAGACATTGAATGAAAGTGGGTATTGTCATTTGCATGGAGATCAAAAAAGTGGTGGTTCGACTATAGATCAGCCATCATCTGCACCGGCCCAGCGTTCTACATCAGTACAATGCAGTGGGACCACAAAAGCCGGCACACGTTGCAAACACATGACCTACAACCCCAACGGCCGCTGCCATCAACACGGGGGGAATTAGGGGGGGGGGATTTGAAATTCTTCAATTCAAACTAATAGTAAAACTCAAAAGAGCTATCATCATAGGTCTGAAATCTTTTTCTTTAATTCTTCGAATTAGAAATAATTAATTCCAAGAATTCCTGATAAAAATCACATCAGAACTTGACATTCAATTTCGATTTCGTTATATTTACGTTAATCGTGCCATTCCCACACTTTTTTAATTAAATAAATTTATTTTCTGTCTTGCTGATTTCCCTATCGAAATCGGCCTCTGCTCGTGCGCCTTAAACATTGTAACATCAATTCCATATAATATGAATAACAATATAGAACAACAAGAAAAAGCACTTCAACTCAAGCTTAAAAAACTTGAAGTACGCGAAAAATCTCATCAATTGGGTGCGGGACTTAAACAAAAATCACAAGATGAACAAGACCGCATTACAATCGAAAAATTACAAGTTCTTCAATACCTCATCTCCGCCTCGATGGTAGACGAGTCTAAATCCATTCTTGGAAGTGATAGCATATATAAACCTGTATTCTGCGAGGAAGAACTATGGATCCTAAAAGGAAAAATACTTGATCTAGTTAAGAAGTTGTAGATAGCCTAACCCAAAACCTCCTCCTAAATAATAAACCATGATTATCACATTCCTTTCTGATAAACTTCTTGACAGACATCCTGGACTTGCGAATGCCATCTTTACTATCTGCAGAAGAGAAAATGCATTCGTTAGAATATTAGAAGGTACTAATGACATTTGGATTCGAGACTATATGCCCATAGTGCTTCCTTCAGGAAAAATGATCCAATTCACCTACTCCCCATCTTATCTCAAAAATGGATTTGAGCACCTCATTACAGAATCGGGTTTATTATATGAGCAATTTGGTTTTCCAATCAAACGCACCCAATTAATTATGGATGGGGGTAATTACGTCAGAGCAGGAAACAAAATACTCATTTGCGACCGAGTTCTAAAAGAAAACCCCACCATACTTCCTGAAGAAATTAAATCTCGTCTAAAATTTATGCTAGATGCAGAAGAGGTAATCTTACTTCCAACGCATCCCAACGATCCCGTTGGTCATGCAGATGGAATTGTGGCTGCTATAAATAGTAAGCACATTCTAGTCAATGAACTTGAAGAGGGTGCAACAAAAAACGAATTTGAATTTCATGAAGTACTATGCGCCGCATTGAAACATAACGGATTCAGAATAACTAAATGCTTCGTTGACATTCCCGCAAATGGTTATAGTGATAATTGGGATGCTAGAGGTTCCTATTTGAATTTCACATGCATTGGAAACACCCTTGTATTGCCAGTATATCAGAATACGAATACAACTCGCCTGCTCAACTTTTTTATTCCACTTTTTCCGAAGAAAAAATTTTGGTTGGTCAACTGTGAGCAGATTGCCAAGGAAGGAGGAGCTCTTCATTGCGCGACATGGACCGCCTAAAAAAGTATAGCATTCATCCCAAGTCTAACAATATACAAAACAGCTAATATGACCCATACAATAAATCACCTTCCTAAAAACAATCTCATAGAAATCTATTGTCAGCCAAAAGAAGAAATAGAGTTAAGGGAACATTGGAATAGAATGGAAGACAAAAGTCTATTTCTACATGCGGTATACAACATAATAAATCTAGAACTGACCTATTACTCAGCATCGTCCGAAGATTTCCTCTTCAAGTTAAAAGAAAAGAATTTTCTAAATGGTTGGAACGAAATTATAGACAGTCCGGAATCTATAAAACGTATGTATAAGACCACATTTCCACTACCTGTCTCTAAAGCACCAAGGAAATTAAATCTTACAAAACAATTAGAAGAAATCTTAGAGTCAACATCCGGTTACTTGCTCTATCAAGAGCAAATAACAGCAATTCTAAAGACAGTGAAGCAGGCCGATTCTCGCTTGATTCCTATGTATATCACCAATTGGAATTTGAAGAAACCAACAACTCGACTCATGGCATCAACAGTTTACCTCGGAAAACATACGCTCGATGAGATTATTGAAGATCGTGCATACGACTCGGAAAACCAATTTTTATACGCATAACTATGAATTTCTGGAAAGAAAGTTTTAACCCTAATTTATCCCCCAAGGCGCGTAGACTATTCAGAGAGCAGGTATTCTTCGGAATTCTTATCACTCTATTTCGCCTCTATGTAGTATTTATGGTTGGATATATGTTGTCACGTTAGTTAAAACAATAACACAATAACCAAGTAAAGACAGATAAAGAGGGCACCAGAAATAACCAAGTGACTAACATAAAGCTCGGCCTCTTCCAAATTACTCAGTTGTTCTTTTCTAAACACTCTCGCAGCTAGGCGATACAACGTTACATAGAGAAAGAGATAAATCATATGTAGGAGATTAAAGTTTGAAAAGCGAATGATTTTAAATATAATTAATTTCATTCATAATGTCAAGAAATTTCTTCCCCTAAAATCTAACGCAATTTTTTTTCATCAGTAAAATCTGATAAAATGAAAATATCCCTTGACAAAATTTTTCATTTTAAGTATATTGGGGTCATACCTCCACATTTCCATTAATTTTTAAATACCGAAAACTCGGCTAACCGTGCTATGCTTAATTCTATCCTGAATTGAGGCTCCCTTCGTATTGTCTATTTTTTGTAACCAATTAAATATAATATATATGACTGCACTAGTTATTGCCCCTCCAAAAATTATGAAAACGAGTATTACACGATCGTTTGAGTTAAAAAAGAAATGTAGTATGTTTCAATTTGAAAATGAAAAGAAGAAAAGAGTGAGTGATGATGTAAAATTCAGAAAAGATTTTGATGAAGGAAGTAAAATGATTCCGTCTTCTAGAGGAAGTGTTGTGATTATTGGTTTTAAAGGTGAGGAATCACAAGTAATTGAATTTGTTCAAACAGAAGGGTCATTACGAACGAAATTTAAAGGAGGTATTGTGATTAAAAATGGAGTGTCGATGACTCGTTATAAATGGTATAAATCTTTGTTGTTTAATAATGAGTATTCGAGTTTAAAAATTCAAATGGTCTCATAGACTATTTGAATTCTTGTTTATTAGGTCTGAAAAGTATAAACGTTGTAATCTAAAAAGTAAGCTCATGAAACCAGATACTATTCTAAAAATTGAAAAATATGTATGGCACGTATCATACAGAGAAAATGATCTGTCTATAGGTGCGGATGGAATTCTAGCAGTAAAGGATGGTTATGTATATGCCAACAATCAATCCCATCAATTACTTGATATGTGGCCCATTCCCATTGATAAATGGGACTTTACGGAAACTTATGAATTAGAGTTGAGGCGATACACGTGGTGGCGTATAGATACGGAGATTAGTGATTTTGAATGGGAAATTGACCCAATAATGATCCAAGATCAAGGAATCTATACAAGCTTGCCTATGACTTGCTATATCCGAACGAAGGCAAGCATTGATCCAAAGTATCTTACTCCATTTCGTTTTGATAGAAATATTAATAATAAAATGGACGTCCAAATAGAGGAAGGCGTTACAAGTATTTCAAGTCCCTCAAATGGATTGGAATTAAGTATAGATCAGACATTACTCGACTGGATGAAAGCCCGTGGTCAAATAAATTTTACGAGGTGAGGGCGACAATTGAGAAAATTCACAAATCAGGAATTGTTATCTTTAATATTCAATTACAGATCTATTAAAGTAATTCATTGAAATAAACTAATACTCCAATCTATGACCCTTTCTCCTAATGCCAACCTGTCTGTTATCAAAGCATGGTTAGACAAAAACATGCTAGAAGAGAAATGTATTAAAGCTTGCTGTCAAGAAGTATCCAAAATACCTCAAACCAAAGGAATCTACTTCTGGTTCATGAAAAAAAGTAGTTATAAGGAAATAAGTAATATTATGACTATTAAACCGAATGAGGCTGCACTCTCAAGAAGCATCAACGGCAGTAAATATGATTTGGTCTATGTAGGAACAGCAGGTGCTAGAAACAATTCTAATGGTCAAAATACAGG
>JAIXWP010000117.1 GCA_027491215.1 Flavobacteriales bacterium
CAAGGAATTAGAAAAGATATTCCACCACATGAATCTTATCAATTAAAAAAATCACTCACTGGTCTTACAGGGGATTTATACCCCCACATCGCTCAACCGATGCAGTTTGCTTCCGCCATGGTTGAAGCGGGTATAGACTCTCTTGATCATCCATTTATACAGGCCATCATTTATCGTAAGGACTATAAAGAAACACTTAAGGTAGCACTAGAATTAAATCAACTTTTTATTGGACTTTCAACTATAGAACTGGCTGCTGACAGGGCTTCTAGAGTTGTACAAGCATTGAAAACGTACGTGCACACTTCAGAAGTGTCACTTGAAAAAAGTTTTAATCTGCACGAACAAATTGACTCTGTACTAATTCTATTCACACATGATATTCGTAGAGGAATAGAAGTAAAAAACGATATCGACAAAGATGTTTTCATTGTGGCTGATCCCGATCAAATGGCTCAGGTCTGGACTAACTTGGTGAGCAATGCCATCCACGCGATTCATGAAAATGGAAACATTATTTTCACTTCAGAAAAAAGCAATTCACATTACATAATAAGAGTATCGAATGACGGCCCAGAAATTCCATCGCATGTCATTCCAAAAATTTTCGATCCATTTTTTACCACTAAAGAAAGAGGAATGGGCACAGGATTGGGATTAAACATTATTAAAAAAATAATCGAACATCACCAAGGCAATATCCATTGTGAATCATCCCCAGACATGACAACATTTACCGTGACCTTTCCCATTCGGTAATAAGAAGACCTAACCTATGAATTTCTCCCAGCAAAAACATATTTTACTCGTGGATGATGAGGCTATCATTTTAAATGTATTGAAGCATCACGTCAAGCGCTTTATTCCACCAAACGTTGAAGTTGTCACCGCAATGTCTGGTGAGGAGGCAATTGCTATTGTAAAGGATATACTTGACTCAAACGGTCTTATATGTTGTGTCATTTCCGACTATTTAATGCATCCCATGCGTGGAAGCGATTTGCTCATTGAATTAGAGTCAATCATTCCTCGTACAAAAAAAATCATGCTTACAGGCCAAGCGGATCTGCAAGCAGTTGCTGATGTGCTAACTAAGATTCACTTGTTTAGATACATCGCAAAGCCTTGGGAACCTCAGGATCTTGAACTCACGGTAAATGAAGCTCTGAAAATGTTTGACTACGAAATCGAGCTACATATACGCAACAAAGAATTAGAAAATATACAAGCTTCACTTGAGGAAAAAGTAGCTCTACGAACACAAGAACTTCAGCGCAAAAACAGTGAGCTCGAACAAGGGCTTCAATATGCTCGATACATTCAGGAATGCTTTCTTCCTGACACCTCAGAAGCTTGGAATTATTTAAAAAACCTGTACATATTCAACTCCCCTGCTGCCTCGATATCAGGTGACTTTGCTTGGTACAGAATGGTAAATAATCAAATCTTATTTGCTCTTGGAGATTCAACAGGACATGGACTTGCGGGAGCTTTGATTACAGTCCTTGCCACTGATATTCTAAGTGAAAAAACGGTTCATCACCGTGAAGCAGAGCCGCTCAAACACATTGTTGCAGCAACAATTTCTGACCTACAAGGAAGATTGAGAACAGATGCAGTGTACAGCGAATTATCGCTAGGTATTGATCTGGTTCTTGTTAGAATAGATCTAGAGTCCAAGGATATGGAATGGGCAAGCTTAAATGGAAACATCCTTCTTGTCGGACAAGATGATAAAGTAGAAGTGCTAAGTAAGGCAAAAGGGTTTTTCCACATTCCCAACTACGAAAATAATATTCAAACAGGAATTACCAATATTGCAGAAAAGAAAGTAGTGATGTGCAGCGACGGGCTATATGACCAGCTCAACGGCACTACTGGCAAGCGTTTGAAGCTATCCGGATTAATCCATTGCATTGAAGAAGGCAAAGTGTTTAGTAACGGGGTTTGCCTTGTAGATAAATGTTTTGATGTATGGAAACACGGCACCGATCAAACTGATGATGCCATGTGGATAAGCTTTGAAGTATAAAAATATTAGTGCTTGAAGTGACGTGTTCCTGTCATGTACATGGCTATGTTATGCGCATTACAATAATCCACACTCGCTTGATCCTTGATTGAGCCGCCTGGTTGTACTACAGCATTCACACCGGCCTTATCAGCTAGCTCCACGCAATCAGGGAATGGGAAAAATGCATCGCTAGCCATAACTGCTCCCTTCAAGTCAAATCCAAAACTTTGTGCCTTTTCGATGGCCTGACGCAATGCGTCCACTCGTGATGTTTGGCCAGTTCCACTTGCACATAGCTTCTCATTCTTTGCAAAAACAATTGTATTGCTTTTGGTATGCTTCACCAATTTATTCGCGAATACCAAATCGCGCAATTGCTCTGGACTTGCAGAAGCATTCGTCGCTAACTTGAAGTCTTCGATGGTCTCTGTGCGAGCATCTTTATCTTGGAATAATACGCCGTTCAACAATGTTCTGACTTGAGTAGTAGGAAGAGGAGTTTCTTTTCTCTTCAATAAAATACGATTCACTTTAGTTTGCATCACTGCCATTCCTTCTTTATCAAAGTCTGGCGCAATTACAACTTCACAAAATAATTCGTGAATCTTCAATGATGTTGCATGATCAATTGGAACATTTGAAATCAACACCCCACCGAATGCACTCACAGGATCACATGCTAATGCTGCCTCATAAGCCTCTAAAACCGTTGGTCTTGTGGCGATTCCGCAGGCGTTGTTGTGTTTTAGAATTGCGAAAGTTGGTGCGTCATTCTTAAATTCGTCAATCAAATGGACAGCCGCATCTACATCTAACAGATTGTTATATGAAAGTTCTTTGCCATTCAACTTATCGAATAGTGCTGACATATCACCATAGAATACGCCGCGCTGATGAGGGTTTTCGCCATAACGCAACACCTCAAATTGTGATTCAGTAACACGCAATGACCCGAGTTCTTCTCCTAAAAAGTAGTTATAAATTTTAGAATCGTAATGTGATGAAACCTCGAACGCAGCCTTAGCAAATGCACGACGATCTGACAGTTCTGTTTCCCCATTTCTTTCTTTTAGAATAGCCAATAAGTCCGCATATTCTCGTTGAGATGGAACAATAATTACATCGTTGTAATTCTTCGCTGTTCCGCGAATTAATGAAATCCCACCAATATCTATTTTTTCAATAATATCCTCATGTGAAGCTCCTGAAGCAACAGTCTTTTCAAATGGATATAGATCAACAATTACGCAGTCAATCGCAGGGATATCAAACTGCTTCACCGCATCCAAATCTCCTTGCTCGTCTCTGCGATATAGGATTCCTCCAAAAATTTTCGGGTGCAATGTTTTTACTCTTCCGCCTAAAATACTTGGGTAGCCTGTGAGCTCTTCAACAGGAATAACAGATATACCAAGGCCTTCGATAAATTCTTGAGTGCCACCCGTACTGTAGATCTTGATACCAAGACGATCCATTTCACGAACGATGGGCTCAAGGCCATCTTTGTGGAATACTGAAATAAGAGCTGAGGAAATTTTGCGCAAACTCACTGGAATAGGATTTTTGAATTTGCGTGCAAATGTACTACATCAGATAAGGGAAAGCGAATTTCTTTTTACTTCTCCAGTGTGTCAACACTTTCAGAATCTTTTTTCTTTTTCTTGAAAACGTGCTTATAAGAAACAAGAACAACAAAATCTGTATTTGGCTCATTCGAAACCAGATCTCGCTGAATCAAATAACCTACACTATAAAAGTTCCTCTTATTAATTTTTCTTTCCGCACTTGCTGTCCAGCGCCAATCATTCCACTTAAGCGCCACACCATCATCGTAAGCGTGAAAAAATTCATACGAAGTCACCAATTCCCATTTATCGAAACCTTCATATTTCACAGCTATCTTGTTCCTCCAAGTTGTTACAAAATCCGCATCTCTATCATTTCCCACACCCTGCAAGTTTCCTTGATATCGAGTCGCAAGATTGATGGTCCAATCGTTATAAGAAATCTTATAGCCCAAACCTAATTGAAGTCTTTGGCGTGTTTCGAAAAAATCAATCTCGTTTCGCTGACCAAAACGATAAGTCAATGTAAGAGAAAATTTCTTTGGAAGATCTACATCTAAACCGAGATCGGAAAAGACGCTGCCCACATTGGTCATATTGTCGCGCAGACGAACCTCAGGGGCAATGGACCATTGTAATTTTTTTGAAAATTCACCTTTAAAATTTACCGAAGTCCACAGACCAGCGTCCTTCTGTTGCGCAAATAGCGAACAAGACAAGAAAAAAGCTAATATGGTGAGGAGCTTATGGTCTGCCATAGATGGTCATTGTACCCACATTTACATCCTCATCACGCCCCTCAATTTCCACTTTCATCTTAATGGCCATTAGATCAGGATCTACACCTGTAACCCCTGTAGTATCGGCACTGTAAACATAGATTTCATAAGACCCTCTGCGAAGGTTTTCGAATTCAAACTCTCCGTTGTAGTTTGTCCATACTCGGTCGCTTGGACTTTTGTCATCACCATAAACGATGTAAACTTCCTCATCGGCGCCAGGCACCGTGTACTGATAAGACGCTGGATTGGATGTAATTAATCGATAGTCTTTCTCGATTTTTCCATAAATAGTGGCATAGCCACCTTCACCAGCTTCCTTTACACATGAGGTAAAAGAAACCACTACCGCAAATGCAGTAACCCAAGCGATCTTTAATTTCATTAGTTTGATTATCTTAAGTTGTGATAAACAGCTTGAACATCATCGTCTTCTTCAATCTTCTCCACAAGCTCCAAAATCTCATCCATTTGCTCTTCAGAAATTTCTGCATAAGAGTTTGGAATTCTTTCTAGCGCAGCTTTTGTAACGGTGATGTTTCTTTCTTCAAGTGCTTTTTGTAATTTTCCAAAATCACTAAAAACAGTGTAAATCACGATTTCATTCTCATCTACTTCCATGCTCTCTAAACCGTGATCGATTAGCTCCAACTCCATATCTTCATAGTTCGGCATGTTTGCCTTCTCCAATCTGAAAACGCCTTTTCTCTCAAATATAAAACTCAAAGATCCGCTGTTCCCCAATTGTCCTCCACCTCTGTTGAAGTACAAACGAACATTTGCGACAGTTCTCGTTGGATTATCAGTGGCAGTTTCCACAAGAATCGGCACGCCGTATGGTCCATATCCTTCATAAACTACCTCTTCATAATTGCTTGTGTCTTTGCTAACAGCACGCTTGATAGCCGCGTCTACACGGTCTTTCGGCATATTAACACCTTTGGCGTTCGTCACGGCTTGACGCAAACGAGGGTTATATTCTGGTTCAGGTCCGCCCGCTTTTACCGCCATTGCGATCTCCTTACCAATACGCGTAAATGCCTTCGCCATCTTATCGTAGCGGGCAAACATCTTATGCTTTCTCTTTTCGAATATACGTCCCATAATAATTCAATAACTGTAGCGCAAACTTAAGGCTATATCGATATTCTCACAATACCCCTACCCACCCCACCAAAATAGAGTCATGTCGTGTACATTTGCAACACTATGTTTTTAGAGAATACACTTAACAGAGGGCGCCAACAAGGATGGATTGAGGTCATCTGTGGCTCAATGTTCTCGGGCAAGACGGAAGAACTCATCCGACGATTGCGTCGTGCTGAATTCGCTCAAATGAAAGTGGAAATCTTCAAGCCTAAAATTGATGTACGATATAGTGACGAAGAGGTAGTTAGCCACAATCGCGCTAGCATCCGCTCAACGGCTATCGAGCATAGTTCTCAGTTGCTTATCCTAGCATCCGATGTGGAAGTGATCGGGATTGATGAGGCTCAATTTTTCGATGATGGTCTTCCGGAAGTGTGTAATCAACTTGCCAACCAAGGCGTTCGCGTGATTATCGCGGGCCTCGATATGGACTACCTCGGCCGCCCATTCGGACCAATGCCTCATCTACTTGCGATTGCAGAGTTTGTAACGAAAGTGCACGCGATATGTGTAAAAACTGGTCACCTCGCTCACCACTCCTATCGCATCACGGAAGGTGATTCCCTTGTTCAGTTAGGGGAAAAAGAAAGCTACCTTCCATTGTCTCGCCAAGCCTTCAACGAGGCGATGAATAAGAAAAAATAAAACATGCGCTATACGATAGCAGACATCATTGATGCATCTCAAGGCCTACTCGTTCAAGGTTCTGCGGATTCCGTAGTTGATCATGTTATTTATGATTCTAGAAAAATAAGCAACCCAAACCGTTCGATATTCATAGCCATTGTTGGTCGAAATCACAACGGACACCAATACATTCAAGACGCCTATAGCAAAGGCGTTCGCTGTTTTATTATTCAAGAAGAAATTAATCTTTCTTTACTCGCAGATGCATGCGTTATCCGAGTGAATAACTCGCTTCGTGCACTGCAATTATGGGCGAAACAACATCGCCAAAAATTCCACTACCCTGTATGGGCAATCACAGGAAGCAATGGTAAAACCATCGTCAAAGAATGGCTAAATCAATTGCTGTCGCCTGATTTACCAATCGTTAGAAGCCCAAAGAGTTTCAACTCACAACTAGGGGTTCCTCTTTCAGTACTCCAACTCGATTCTGAATATCAACTCGCTATCATTGAAGCCGGAATTAGTGAACCTAATGAGATGGAGGTGCTGGCAGAAATTATTCAGCCTACTTGGGGAATTTTCACGATGATTGGTGCGCAACACCAAGAACATTTTTCAAGCATAGAAGAAAAAATAATTGAAAAACTGAAGCTTTTCAAGAATTGCGATGTAGTGTTTTATAATAGTGATGACCCTATTGTAAAAACCGCTATCAGCGAGCTTGACAGTAACATTAAAAAAACTGATTGGGGGAAAAATGAAGGTGCATTTTTACGAATAAACAACATCGTAAAAGGCGCAGGCAAGACAATCATTGAGGCTTCTACTTCAGAAGAAGTAATTCAAATAGAAATTCCTTTTTCAGATGATGCTTCCATCGAAAATGCATGTCTATGTTTGTTGATTTTAACTAATCATCAAACGTCAAAAAACCATATCCAGCAAAGGTTTTCTAAGCTTTCACCGGTAGACATGCGCTTGCAATTGATCTCTGGTTCTTTCGGAATGACAGTCATTAACGATGCGTATAGTTCGGACTTTACTTCATTAGAAATTGCACTGGATTTTCTGCAACGTCATGCGCAGTCGAAACCTACCACAGTTATTCTTTCAGATATCAAAGAAAGTGGTTTGGAAAAAAATGATGTTTATAATAAAATCAATGAACTCCTTATTCACAAAGGCGTAACGCACCTCATAGGAATTGGACCAGAGTTCATTTTACACCAAAATATTTTCAAGATAAACTCAAAATTCTTTGAATCAACTTCAGATTTTTTACAAAAAACAAAACCGAACGATCATTCGGGACAGTTTGTTCTTGTAAAAGGAGCTAGAGATTTTGGGTTTGAAAAAATAGTTCGTGCGTTTCAAGAGAAGACACACGAAACAGTTCTGGAAATTCACCTCGACGCACTCGTACACAATTTTCACTTTTACAAAAACAAACTTTTGCCCGATGTAAAAATGATGGTGATGGTGAAAGCTGCGGGATACGGCGCGGGCTCCGTAGAAGTCGCAAGTGTATTAGCCTTCAACAAAGCTGATTACTTGGCCGTGGCCTACGTGGATGAAGGAATTGCTTTGCGCCAAGCAGGAATTTCACTCCCGATAATGGTCATGAATTCTGAAATCAGCGCACTCGATCATCTGGTTGACTATCATCTCGAACCAGAAATATATTCGATGCGCAGTCTTCATGCTTTCATCGAGGTACTCAAATACAAAAACATCACAGCGCCATATCCCGTGCACCTAAAGCTCGATACTGGCATGCACAGATTGGGTTTTGAAGAGAAAGATCTTTCCGATCTTAAGGGAATTATAAAGGAAAATAAATCGCTTCGAATAGCCTCTATTTTCTCGCATCTTGTAGCGACAGATAATCCAGAACACGACGCATTTACGCGCCAACAACTTTCGCTTTTTGAAAAAATGGCTGGAGAAGTTTCAAGCGATTTAGGCTACAAGCCCCTTTGGCACATTGCTAATACTGGCGGCATCGAGCGACTTCCCGAAAGTCAGTTTGATATGGTGCGGTTAGGAATTGGTCTCTACGGTGTTAGTGCAAATGAATCAGAGCGTAATCAACTTCGAACCGTTGGTCAGCTCAAAACGGTCATTTCTCAAATCAAACAAATTACGGCAGGCGAAAGCGTTGGATACAATCGCAATTTCATTGCTCCTCAAGACATGACCATCGCTACCATTCCTATGGGTTATGCGGATGGACTCAAGCGCTCTCTGAGCAATGGAAAAGGGAATGTTTGGATTCAAGGACAACCATGTACCATTGTTGGAAATGTGTGTATGGATATGACCATGGTCGATATTTCTCACCTCTCTTGTAATGAGGGCGATGCAGTACTAATTATCGGAAACATTCAACATCTAGAGGCACTAGCGAGAGCCAGCGCTACAATTCCATACGAGATTCTTACCTCCATTTCTCAGCGTGTCAAACGCATTTATTTAGAAGAATAAGCGTATTTGCTATTTTTTTCTAGTGTTTTGGATATGGTTTTTTACCTTTAGTTTGTATTCTGTTTATTATGCCAATTATGAAATCATTTTTTACACTCCTATTTGCTGTAATTATTACTATTTCAGCTTCTTCTCAACAAGCTGCTCGCATGTCAGGTGAGGTGCTCGTAATGACTACTCCCAAGGGTAATATTGAGCAAATTGTATCAGCAGCTCAGCAAAAACTGGGCGTCCTTCCAGCCTTGAAAGTAGATGAGCTAGTGAGCGCTCCAATGCGCACTTGGAAATTGACATTCAATGAGAATCAAATTTCGATGCGAGAAATGCTCTATACTCTTCAAAAGACTGATGGTGTTAGATTCGCTCAAGTAAATCACATCGTGGCAGATAGAGTGACAACTCCAAACGACCCGTTTTATGGCCAACAATGGCATCATAACCAGCAAGGAGATCATGATATTGATTCAGACCTCGCATGGGATATCACTACAGGCGGTCTTACTGCGACTGGTGATGAAATCGTTGTTTGCGTAGTAGAATCAAACGGAACAAAATGGGATCAGGCTGACATCATCGATAATCACTGGACCAACAACAATGAAATTCCAAACAATGGAACTGACGATGACAACAACGGTTATATCGATGATGTAGATGGATGGAATAGCTCTAACAATACAGACAACATTGGTACCGGCAATCACGGAACGCAAGTGAGCAGCATGATTGGCGCAAAAGGAGACAATGGAACTGGTATTACTGGTATTAACTGGGATGTAAAAATCATGCAAGTTCACATGGGTGGTATCAGCGAAAGCAACGTAGTTGCTGCCTACACCTACCCAATGGTGATGCGTAAACTTTACAACCAAACGAACGGTCAAAAGGGCGCATTTGTCGTTGCAACAAATAGTTCATGGGGTACCGACTACGGTCAACCTGCTGATGCACCCATCTGGTGTGCAATGTATGATAGCCTTGGAACATATGGTGTTTTAAGCTGCGGCGCGACTTCCAATAGTGAGTTGAACATTGACGCAGTAGGTGACTTGCCAACTGCATGTCCAAGTGAATTCATGCTTTCCGTAACAGCAACAGACAACAATGACGTGAGAACCTTCTCTGGTTATGGTCAAACGACTATCGATCTTGGAGCTCCTGGTGATAACGTCTACCTCGCAGGTAATAACAACTATGGCAACACTTCTGGTACTTCCTTCGCAAGCCCTTGTGTAGCCGGTGCAATTGCACTTCTCTATTCTGCTCCTTGCACAAGTATCATGGCGATCACATACGGCGATCCCTCTCTAGGAGCGCAATTCGTGAGAGATTACATTTTTAATGGAGTAGATCCTGTTTCGAATTTAACTACAGAAACCGTAACAGGCGGACGCTTAAATGTATTCAATAGCTTAAACCTTCTTCTTGAAAATTGCTCCAATGATGAGTGTATTATTCCACTGAATCTAACAGCAACACAACAAGCAGGAACATTGAACTACAATCTAACATGGGTCGCTACACCTGCTATCAACAGCGTAAATATTCGCTATCAAATTCAAGGTGGCGAGTGGATTCTTGTAGAAAATATTTCGGCCACTTCTTTAGTTCTAAATGAGCTCCTTGCATGCACAGCATACAATGTAGAAATCAGCGCGAATTGTGAAAGTGGCAACAGTGAATGGTCCTCTACATATACCTTCACAACGGATGGTTGCTGCGAAAACCCAACCAATATTGTGATTTCAAATCTCACTGAAAATAGTGCAGTGGTTACTTGGAGCCCAGTATTAGCGGCCGATTCATATATGGTGATAGTGATTAATCCTGCAGGCGAACAAATCACTTACAATGACATTACACAAACAAGCTTCACCATTTCTGGATTAGCGGCTTGTTCTATTTATGATGTAATCGTTACCAGCGTTTGTGTGGGTAATAACCCTCCACCTGTGAGCTATACATTCTCCACCCTTGGCTGCGGCGACTGTCAAGATTTCACTTACTGCGCATCTTTTGGCGATTCAGATCTTGAGTGGATTGATAACGTGACATTGAATACCATCGATAATGACTCCGGAAATGACAATGGATATGGTGACTATCGCAGTGTTAGTACTACTCTAGAAGTCGGCAATGAATACACATTCTCGGTAACTCCAGGATTTAGTGGTAGTTCATACACAGAATACTTCAGAGTTTGGATTGATTATAACAACAACGGAACATTTGAAAGCAATGAAAAAATTGCAGACTCAAATGCAGGTGTTAACACCACTTTCAATCAAACTTTCACGGTCCCTGCAGGAACCCCAACAGGAGCAGTTGCTATGCGCGTAGCCATGGCTTATGTAGGGATCTTCAGTGGTAATCCGCCAGCGGAATGCGGTGAAAACACCTACGGTGAAACGGAAGATTATTGTATTACCATCAGTGATATCAGTTCTGTAAAAGAGACTTCAATGAACACATTTGATGTCTATCCAAACCCTGCTTCTGATCTGATCCAATGGACAGCAAGTGAGAAGATCAATGCGGTGAAAATATATAACGCACAAGGTCAACTCATCGTTAATGAAACCGCACCAGCACGCGGCTCTATTGATGTATCAGCCCTTGAAAGCGGTATCTATATCGTCCACGCAACAAATCAAAGCGGATTGGTGTTTACTAAACAGATAATGATTGCACCGCGATAGTCCTTTTAAGTGAAAAGATTTACGATTTTTAGCAAAAGCACTCGTGAAATATCATTTACCTTCGAAATCGAATGAAAAAACTCCTAAACGGAATATGGCTTCTTGCGCTATTATCGCTTCTATCCTTAGAGGCAAGCGCAACCCATAACCGCGCAGGGGAAATCACATACGAACACGTTTCTGGGTTTACTTATCGTGTAATCATTACCACTTACACGAAGGAGAGTGCATTGGCAGACCGCCCATGGCTCAAACTCAAATGGGGCGATGAAGCTCCAAACACCCCAGACAACGAACTCGACAGCTTACAGCGCGATGAAATAGACCCTTCGATCGCATTTGATGTGCAACGAAATACCTACACGGGACTGCATACCTATTCTGGTCCTGGTGCATTCACCATTGTCGTAGAGGATCCCAATAGAAATGATGGTGTCAATAATATCATTGCATCTGTCGATCAGATCTTCTGTATTTCTTCAATGATCATCATAAGCCCGCTCACCGGGCAAAACAATAGCGCCGTCTTACTCAACGACCCTATTCAAGATGCTTGCATCTATCAGCCATGGATATACAATCCTGCAGCGTACGACCCCGATGGCGATCTTCTACTCTACTCGCTCGTTCCATGTATGGGAGATGATTGTATTCCCCTATTGGGCTGGGATTCTCCCGAACTATGGACATCTGAAACAACAGATACATTTACCATAGATCCTGAAACAGGAACCATTACTTGGGACACTCCGCTCTATTCTGGTGAGTATAATATTGCTATTAAAATTGAAGAATACCGCGGCGGATTCCTGGTAGGCAGCATCATTCGTGATATGCAAATCACAGTTGTGACTTGCAACAACCAGCCGCCAAACATCAATCCCCTTCCCGACTTCTGTATCGAGGCGGGTGAGTATTTTGAATTCCAAGCCATCGCAACGGATCCCGATGATGACAACCTCATCATGGAAGCATTCGGTGGCCCCCTCTCCAATGTGGTTCATCCAGCTACATTCCAACCAAACATTCGAAAGTTCACTTGGACTCCGCAATGCGAAGAAGTGCGCGAAGCCGCTTATACACTTACACTTCAAGTGACCGATGACGGTTATATTCCTCTTTCAAACGTAGAAACTGTAAACATCACAGTAGTAGCTCCACGCGTGGAAAACCCCACGGCTACGGCGCAAGGATCAAGTATCTCCCTGAACTGGGACGTGCACGAGTGCAGCGATATTTTCACCCCCTACCAAGCTTCTGAAATCAGATATAAAATTTATCGCAGAAACAACACCTTTGGCTTCAACCCAAGCGACTGTGAACTAGGTGTGCCTGAATACACAGGGTACACGCAGGTTGGAGAAACACAAGGAATCAATAGCACCACCTTCGTTGATACAAATTTGCAGTTTGGCTCTGTGTATTGCTACATGGTAGTGACATGTTGGTTTGATGGAGCAATCAGCTATGCGAGCGAAGAGTTTTGCGACACGCTAAGAAAAGACGTGCCCATCATGACCAAAGCCTCTGTTGATTTTACTGATCCAGTAAATGGTCAAATGAGTGTGTGTTGGTCGCCGCCGCATGATCTCGATACACTTGTATTCCCCGGCCCATTCTATTATGAGCTTTATACTTCGCCTGGTTTTACTGAGCCTTCGACTCTTATTTACACTAGCTCTGTTTCTCCATTCCTCATTTGGGGCGACACCTGTTTTGTACATGAAAATGTCAACACACAAGATATTGGGCACTCCTATCATGTCAAACTGATTGCAAACAATGTGGACACCGGTACTTCACGAAAGGCAACATCGGTTTTCTTGCAAACAGCTCCTGCAGACAATAGTGTCATCTTGCAAATGCCGCACGATGTGCCGTGGACCAATGTGACATACGAAATCTATCGTCGCGATCCTGACGCTACAGACTTTGTTTTGGTAGGAACATCAAATACCAGCACATATACCGATACCGCTCTCGTAAACAATTTGGAATACTGCTACAAGGTGCGCACCGTAGGTTCTTTCTTTGTGGATTTGATTACTGATCCGATCATCAATTGGAGCCAAGAAACGTGTGAGACACCTTATGATCTCAATCCTCCTTGTCCTCCTGTATTGACTGTTGATGATGACTGCATCAACATCACTAATGAGCTTGTATGGAACAATCCAAACAATGGGTGTGCGGATGATGTGACTGCTTACAATGTATATTACGCGCCCAATGCTAGCGAAGAGCTTCAACTCATCGCTACCATCAATGATCCTAATGATACGACCTTCATTTTCCCTGCCGAAGAATATAACTTTAGCATTGCGGGTTGTTATGCAATCACCGCGCTCGACTCGCTTAACCTGTGGCCTGATGGTTCTTTGAATAGAAATGAAAGCGATTTTTCCGAAATCATCTGTATTGACAATTGTCCTGAATACTTCTTGCCCAACATCTTCTCTCCGAACAACGACGGTGTCAACGATCTCTTCGTTCCATTCCCATATCGCTATGTGGAAAGCATCGATCTTATCATCTTTAATCGTTGGGGTATGGAGGTGTTCAAAACAACAGACCCAGATATTAATTGGGATGGTAAGAACTTTGAATCAGGAAACATATCGCCTGATGGAGCATACTACTACACCATCAAGGTAAACACAAAGAGACTGAACGGAACTGAAACTCTTCAGTTCTCTGGTACTATACAATTACAAGACGGCAAACAGCCTCTAAGCTCTGAATAATCTATATGTTCTCAGGAATAATTGAGGCCCTCGGCCGTATCGAAAAGATTGAAAAAGAAGAAACGAATGTCCATTTCACGGTCTCTTCGCCTTTCACACATGAATTAAAAATTGATCAAAGTGTCGCTCATAACGGGGCATGTCTCACGGTTGTAGCGATTTCTGGAGATCAGTACGTAGTGACCGCTATTCAAGAAACTATTCTAAAAACTAATCTCGGCACTTGGCAGCTGGGAGACAAGGTGAATCTTGAACGATGCATTCAACTAGGCGATCGAATTGATGGCCACATGGTACAAGGCCATGTTGACACCACTGCACAATGCATCGAGGTGATCAATCATCAAGGTAGCTGGGAGTATGTTTTTAAATATCAAGCGAAAGAAGGTTTTGTTACCGTTCCAAAAGGCAGCATAACAGTGAACGGTGTGAGCCTCACGGTTGTGCAATCAGAGGTGGATCAATTCAGTGTAGCAATCATTCCGTACACCTACGAGCACACTAATTTTCATGCATTCCAAGTTGGGACAACAGTGAATTTAGAATTTGACATTATCGGAAAATATGTGGCCCGATACATGTCCTTAAAACAAGGTTAATGCGAATGCGTTAACTTCGCACCAATATTTGAAACAATGATCTTAGCATTACAGCTCTTACTTAGTCTTTCATTCCTCATTATACTTCATGAAGCAGGTCACTTCATTCCTGCTAAGCTCTTCAAAACACGTGTAGAGAAATTCTATCTGTTTTTCGATCCTTATTTTTCTCTTATCAAGAAAAAAATTGGCGATACAGAATACGGCATCGGGTGGCTGCCACTTGGAGGATATGTGAAGATATCTGGTATGGTGGATGAGAGCATGGATAAAGAGCAAATGGCTCAACCTGCACAACCATGGGAATTTCGTTCGAAGCCAGCTTGGCAACGTTTGATTATTATGGTGGGCGGTGTTACCGTCAACGTTATCGTTGGTATCGTGATCTACTCAGTCATTCTTGGTGTTTGGGGGAAAACTATTCTTCCAGTCGACAACCTCACTTATGGGGTGTACTGCGATGATCAAATGCTCAATTTAGGTTTCAGACATGGGGATAAAATTGTAGGTCTCAATGGTGAAAAACCTGAGAGCTTCAACGGTATCAATAAGTCTTTACTACTTGACGATATTCATACAGTTACAGTTCAAAGATTTGGGCAAAACATCGACTTACAACTTCCGGCAGACTTCGGTCAATTGCTTGTAGATAGCGGCGTTCGTGCAGCATTCAGTGAAAGAATCCCCTGTGTTGTTGACTCCATAGTTGCGGAAAGTAATGCTTCTGTAGCAGGTCTTCTTAAAGGTGATTCGCTCGTGGGTATCAACAATATGTACTCACCATATTTCCAAGACCTACAAAAAGAGATTCAGAAAAATGCAGGCAAGACCATAGGATTGCATATAGTTCGTGATGGACAAAATATCAATCTTCCAATTGCTGTTAACGCGAAAGGAACTATTGGTTTTTCTCCAAAATCTCCATCAGCATATCTCAAAACACAAACGATCGAATACTCATGGGCACAAGCTATTCCTGGAGGTTTTAAGCAGGCTTGGGAAACGATCACCGACTATGGAAGTCAGTTGAAATTTATCTTCTCTAAATCCGGTGCTAAACAAATTGGTGGCTTTGCAACATTTGCAAAACTCTTTCCTGAAGAATGGGATTGGTTGGCTTTTTGGTCACGCACTGCACTCATTTCTTTGATTCTTGCATTTATGAATATTCTTCCAATCCCTGCATTGGATGGTGGTCACGTGATGTTCTTGATCTGGGAAATGATCACAGGACGTGCGGCACCACAAAAAGTAATTGAATATTCGCAAATGGCGGGAATGGTATTACTTTTAGGTCTCATGTTGTACGGAAATGGGATGGATATTTTCCGCGCCATTACCGGACAGTAAAAGATTTCATATGATTAAAAAAGTCCTGTACACATCACTTCTGTGCTGCTTTACGCTAGGGCTTTTTAGTCAAGATTCTCTGATCTATTCTTCTAATTTTAAGCTCGAGCGCCACACAAAAAGCGTTTCAATTTTATCTGTAAATAAAAATCTTAGTCTCGAGATAGAAGAAACGAATGATCGTGAGCCACTGCTTATCATTGAGCGCTTTAATGATAAGCTAGAATCGCAAGGCCTCGCTACCTATCCTCTCCCGCAATGGAATGAGTCAGAACTTTCACTTTCTCACTTTCATGTTTTGAAAGACCGCGTTCTAATTTTTCTAACAGGATATGATAGAAAAGAAGGCAAACAATATGGTCTTTGTATGACCTCCACTTTAGACGGGACAAGTGTCAGCGAACCGAGATTACTACAATATATCGAACAAGATTTCCGTACACCTTTCGGCACAGAATTATCTCCCGATTCATCACTCGTACTCACTTATTTCGAGCAAAATATTCAGCGAAAAACAGACCGCAATGTCGATATCAAAGTATTCAATGTAGATCTCGTTTTGCAGTGGGGTAAAAAACTTGAATTGCCTTACGGAAATGATGTAGTGCAGATCAATCAATTCAAAGTAGACAACCACGGCAGCGTCTATATGATGAGCGGACGTAATCCTGAAAAAAACAATCAACGTCTGCTTCGCCCGCAGGGCGGGCGTTACGTCGTGTTTCACTACAACCAAGCCGACAACAAACTGAAAGAATACGATATCAGTTTTAAAGACAAACAAGTCATTGCCGCGATCGGAAAAGTGAATAGAAACAACGAAATGATCGTTGCTGGTTATTACTCCAACGACTATTCTTTTTCTGCAGCCGGTACATTTTTATTTCGGATAAAAGAAAAAGGTCAGGCCCTCGAAGCAGCAGCGTACATGGCATTTAACAAAGATTTTTTAGCCACCATGATGCGCAGTCGTGAAGTAGAGCGTACTCCAGAATTGAGCGATTTATTTCTCGATCATATTTTCATCTCCGATCAAAATGAAATCTATCTCATTGGGGAAAAATACAGCGTTGCAGAGCGCGTCAATACCGATCTCAACACGGGCAGACCTATAGTAGAATTGATTCATCACTATGATGATATTGTTATTTCCAAATTAGAGCTATCAGGAAAAATAAAATGGTCGCGTCGCATTGCAAAAGAGCAGCACACTGTAAACGAAATGGATCGATGTGGTTATAATTATTACTATGATGGGACGTTGAATATCTACTTCAATGATCATCCCGATAATGATAAAATTCTTCGTGAAAATCCGAATGTGCTCATCAATAGCTGGAACGGTTCCCGCTCGGGTGTGGTATCACATGTTCAATTGAATGCCTTAGGAGAAATGGATCGAAAAATCTTGCTTTCAAGCAAAGCTGCCGGTGGAATGCTCATGCCCGCACTCAGCTCCCAAGAATTCCGCCGCCCGATCATCCTTGGACTCATGCAAAACCGCGAATACCGCCTTGTGAAGGCTGGTGGCTAATGGCTGGTGGCTGGTGGCTAGTGGTTAACGCCATCGAGCCGAAGGCGAGATAAAAAAAAGCAGCGAAGCTACCAGACATCGAGCCGAAGGCGAGATACCCATCAGCGAAGCCGCAGGCGAGCTTCCCGTCAGCGAAGCTACCAGACTTCGCGCCAACAGCGCGAAACTTGTATATTTGGAGATAAACTAAGATCATGAAAAAACTGCTTGTGATTGCGTCGGCAATTTTAACTCTATCATCGTGCACTCATCATTTGACAAGTGGAAATGCTATTGAACCCACTGTTACATTCAATGCAAAAGCCAATCTTGAATTAGACGTTCAGATTGACACAACAAAACTTTTAACGGGTTATTCAAAGACCACCACCATCTTGGGATTCATTCGCTTTGGTGATAGAAATTTCATTGACACATATACCAAAGCAGTTGGAGATCGTGAGAAAAAAGCCGCCACTTACAAGGCACTAGATGGTACGAACCATGATGTGATTATCAATCCGAAATATCAAATATCTACCTATCGCGGACTCTTAATTCAATCCACTAAATGCAGAGTTTCGGGATATGGTGGAAAATATGTTTTCAAAACAAGCACAGGAACCATTCCTGATGTACCAAAAGGTGGTAGTCCAGATATGGATGAGTCTCCCACCACGACTTCCAAAATTATCCTCATCAACAAAACAAGCAATCCTGAATACGTTGGAAAATTCGCCTCATTCAATTTTGGCGATAAAAAATTAGAGGGGAAAATCATCAATGCAGACGGTGAGTTCTATGTTCTATCGACCACCATCGACGGCGTAGAAAAAATCCTCCAAATCCCCACAACGGACCTAATCAAGGTTTGGTAAAAGGCTAGACGGCTATCGGCTTCGGCTATCGAGCTGAAGGCTCGATTCAATCGTCAGCGAAGCTACCAGACATCGAGCCGAAGGCGAGATACCCATCAGCGAAGCCGCAGGCGAGCTACCCGTCAGCGAAGCTACCCGACTTTGCGCCAAGAGCGCAAAAAAAAAGCTGCCAATATTGACAGCTTTAATTTTATGTTGTACCTCGGGTGGGAATCGAACCCACATGCCGCTAGGACACACGATTTTGAGTCGTGCGCGTCTACCAATTCCGCCACCAAGGCATTTCAATTAACTCCTCAATTCGTTTATTGAGGGGTGCAAATATAATCGAATCTCTACATTCTACAAAATTCAAACTACAAACCCCCGCAAGTCGCTAATTACCAACCAATAGCCGATGAACCTTGGCCTTTTTACTCAACCACAATTTTCCAATTTGCAACAACTTCATTATTTACAAAAAAAGTAAAGTAGTGCTGACCTTTGATTTGATGATCAAAACTCATCGCGAAATGCTGCTCTCCCACCTCGAGCATTTCAAATGATCCATCTCCAAGATAATCGTCTACGGGCAAATCTTCGCTGTAAGGCTTTGATGTCAATGCGAAATAAATATCTGAAGCTTGTTGTAACTCGAAAGAAACATTAAACTCATCCATATTGGCATTGGTATAAACTTCAAGTTTTAATCCATCCCCCGAATGAACGTTCGGTTTTTCGATTACCGACTTGGACTCCCAATAAATCTCCTGAACCAACGTGGAGGCTTCGCTATCTGCTCCCTCATTTTCCCAAAAAATATTTGGCTTTCTACTTTTTATGCCACCAAATACATAACCCAGCAGAACGCGCTTTTCCTTAAACATTGAAATGTCTATCAATCCATTCGCTGTTTTTGGCAAGCCCGGAGCCATTAAGAAGTGTGCTCCACTCCCCAAATAATCTGGCATTTCCAATCCTGTTGCAAACTCATTCATCTTACCATCGCTGTCCACTTCAATGCGAGAAATCGTTTTTACGAATGGCGTATTCGAATCTTGAACGATGGTGTCATTTTGCAAATAATACTCTCCAATTCCCCCTAAAAAATAGTGGTGCACCTTTTCTGAAGCACTATCATACAAATCAATGTGCGCAGTGTGATAGTGATTGTAAGATTGGTAAAAACCATCTACTTCTTCCCAATCGCCCGACTCATTCATCCGTACCACATTGCGGTAGGGCATGTCTCTCTCTAATTGAAAAACCCCTGAAAACGCCATTAGTCCTGGCTTTCCAGAAATCATGGTGGGCGCAAGATTGTAATCTCGTCGATGCAACAATGTAGTATCAATGTAGGATGCTAGCTGAACCACTTCCAGCTTTTGACCTTCTTCTTTCAATTCAAAACTGCGGCAGCCATTGACATAATTTTGAACGTAAGTGGGATTTCCCTTGGGGTTATAACTTCCATCAAAGCGATGTCCACCAACCAAATAGAATTTTCCATTAAGATATTCCAATTGTCCTCCACACACCGCAAAAGACTCGTTATTGAATATTTGAAATGCCTTTTCAGTGATGGTGCCTTTTTTTATTTCGGTGATTAATAAAGGAAGATCGATGACGAGAAGCGCAGGAAATGATTTCTTGTCGTCAATTGCTTTGCTATATCCATAGCCACCCACAAGAATCAGCTTTGCTCTTTCTTGATAAAACTGAATGTTACTCGAGCTCAACTGCTCGTGCAGTGCTGTTGGTAAGGATGAAGTGGAGATTGTCCATGTGCGATGCTCGGTAGAACTCCACACTACAATATTCGTGTTGCGTTGATCGGGATGAAACGATACCCAAGGTTGCTTCAAGTGCAGTCCTTCCGTGCGCCCGCCGATGAAGACGTAGTTTCCTTCCCATTCTCCAAATGCATAAGACTGAAGCCCTGGAAGGGCACATCCAGCATAATTATTAAGAGAAATACTAAAATCGGTTTGCGAAAAAACGTTGAGAGATAGAAAAAGAGAGAGCACCCAAAAGGCAGCGACTCGAATCATTCGTGAGAATTGTTAGTTATTATATCACTCGCATATTGTCAATCAAACGAATCTCACCAACATATGCTGCTACTAAGATAATGGGATCAAAAAGATCATCCCAATCCGGAACGGGTGCGAATGTTTTTGCATCCACAATTTCCAAATATTCCAATTCAATACCGTGGGTCAATTCAAACTGCGTGCGACCATACATTTCGAGTTCTGACGGAGCGAAGTCATTCTTTTTTTCCAACATATCATATAAAATCTTGGAAATGATAGTGGCCGTCTGGCGCTGTTCTGGCGTGAGTCTCAAGTTGCGCGAGCTCATGGCCAAGCCATCTTCTTCGCGCATGGTTGGGCATCCCACTATTTTAATCGACGGCATTTCTTCACGAACGAAACGCTGGATATGGGACAACTGCTGGAAATCCTTTTCTCCGAAATAAGCCAAGTCTGGTTCCACCGCTTCGAACAATCTTTTGACGATCGTCAATACACCGTCGAAATGTCCTGGGCGGTAATGTCCTTCAAGAGAGGAAGATAAGATTCCATAATCCCAATGGCCCTTATGAGCGGAAGGATACATCTCTTCCACTTCCGGCATGAACACCACGTCACAACCTGCAGCCTCCAAAAGCACCACATCAGCCGACTCTGTTCTTGGGTAATGTTTTAGGTCTGAGGGGTTGTTAAATTGGGTCGGATTTACGAAAATCGAGGCCACCACGAGGCGATTTTGACCCTTTGCAGCCGTAATTAACGAAATATGGCCAGCATGTAATGCCCCCATAGTGGGTACGAAAGCAACAGTGCTCCCACCCGACTTAGCTGCTAGAATACAGCCTTTTAACTCCGAAATAGTCCGGATAACTTGTAATGACAAAGGGCCCTCCGTGGTAAAGTTCAGCCGCCAAAGCTAATTGTTTGGATTTAACCAAAAGAATTTTTATCTACCTTTGCACAGTCGATTTGTGAAATCTCTATAATCTCGTATGAGCAAAACAAGAGTTCTATTCGTATCGCAGGAAATACTTCCGTTCTCACCTGAAAGTCTTACCGCTTCCAATAGCCGCCAAATACCCCAAGCCGTGCACGAAAGAGGCAAGGAAACAAGGATATTTATGCCACGCTATGGCAAAATCAACGAGCGCAGACACCAATTGCACGAAGTGATTCGTCTTTCAGGTATGAACTTGATAGTAGATGATACTGACCACCCTCTGATTATCAAGGTAGCCAGCATTCCTCAGATACGCCTTCAAGTATACTTCATTGATAATGAAGAATTCTTCCATAGAAAAGCTACCCTTCATGATGATAATGACGTGTTGTTCCCAGACAATGACATGCGCATGATCTTCTTCACGAAAGGAGTTTTGGAAACAGTTAAGAAACTGGGCTGGGCACCGGATATCATCCATTGCCACGGTTGGTTTACTTCGCTAATGCCTCTTTATGTGAAGAAATTATATAATCAAGACCCTCACTTCGCTGATACCAAGGTGGTTTTCTCTGCCTATGATGATGCGTTTAAAGGCACTCTTGATAAAAATGTTTCTAAAAAAGTAGCATTTGACAACTTTCAATCGTCTGACTTCAGTCATCTGAGCGATCCAAGCCATGTCAACATGATTAAAACGGCGATCCAACACTCAGATGGATTTATCGTAGGACATGATAGCGTTCCAAATGACCTTGAACAATTTGCAGCACAAATGGATGTGCCTGTACTCCGTTCTTTTGAAGAAAATGACCCTCTCACAGCAATTGATGAATTCTTTGACTCCGTACATGCGGGAAAGAACGTGCTCGTTGATTAATATGACTTCTAGAAAACAAAATATGAATAGCCTCAAGCGATTGGGGCTATTTTCCTTTATCGCCACCCTATTACTACTAGGAGCTTGCAAAAGACCTGAATCCGATTTCGGTTCGGAACTATTGCCCGATGGCGATCTCCTTGGCGCTACGCAAACAGACACCATCACGATTATCCCAACAGTAATCGCAGATGATTCCGTGAGAACTAGTAATCTCTCATCTGCAATGCTAGGAAAGTTCACTGATCCTGTGCTTGGCAACACCATTCAGGCATCCATCTATACACAGTTTAGACTTTCTACGACAGCTCCAACATTTCCAGTAGACGCTGTAGTGGATTCGGTAGTTCTGAGCCTATTGTATACTGGTGATTATTATGGGAAACAAAACATCCAAAGCTTTGGGGTCTTTGAACTAACGGAAAGTTTGTTTATTGATTCCGTTTACTACAGTAATCATAGAAAAGCGACTAGCTTCCAAAACCGTATTAAACCTGGATTTGAAAGCTATAACATGCGTCCGCAAGACATCGTTCTCATTGGCACTGATTCCGTGCTACCACAACTCCGATTGAAATTAGATGAGTCTTTGGGATACCAATTGATTCAAGCACCTTCAACAGCACTTGCTTCCAATGATGACTTCCTTCAATTCTTCAAAGGACTTTATATCAAGCCTAGTAATAGTAACAACGGAGGAATCTTCAACTTCGATTTGATTGACGCAGAAAGTAAACTTGCTGTCTACTATCATTACAATGATGATAGCGGAGAGCTTGTGGAAACACGCTATGATTATCAAATCAACTCGGAGTGTTCTTATTTCTCTGAAATGGTTCACAGCCGCGCTGGAACTGCCTTGCAGCCACTTGATTTAGGAGGTGAGGTTTCTGGTGATATCCTAAGTTATGTGCAAGCAGGTGGAGGAATGCGCACCAAAATTGATTTGCCCTTCATTCAAGACTTTAACAATTTCGAAAACCGCAGTATCAATCGCGTGCAGTTAATTCTGCCTTTTGATGATGATAATCGCTTCGAAGCACAGGGATCTTTATTCCTTGTTTACAAGGACGATGAAGGTGAATTCAGATTGTTACCAGACCAAGCCTTTGGTACTATCAGTGGTACAGGAGACTTTACCTCTGATCACTATATCTTCAATATCTCTCTTTACATTCAACGTTTGTTAAACGGAGAGATTAATAGCCAAGGACTCTACTTGGTAAGCCGCAACTCAGGAGTGAGTGTCAATAGATCAATTCTTCATGGTCCGAACTATTCCACAGAGGATAGCAGCGAGAACATGCGTATGATTTTGACATTTTCTTACTAAATTGCCTTGCCTTAATTACTAACAGAGAATAATAAAGCACGAATATGTGTGGAATTGTAGGATACCTAGGGAATGGCGATGCCTACCCTGTCATGATCAAGGGTTTAAAGCGCCTTGAATACCGCGGATATGATAGCGCGGGAGTTGCCATTCTAGAAAATGGCGACCTCAAACTTTATAAATGCAAAGGAAAAGTAGCTGACCTTGAAAATTTGGTAGAGAAATCTTCCAAAACAGGCGGCATCGGTATAGGCCATACACGTTGGGCAACACACGGTGTTCCTAATGATGTCAATGCTCACCCTCACCTTTCAGGTGATCAAAAGTTAGCGCTAATTCACAATGGCATCATTGAGAATTATGCATCCATTAAAGCAGAACTTCAAAGTCGCGGACACATTTTCTTGAGTGATACAGATACAGAAGTATTGGTGCATTTCATCGAAGATGTGAGAGCAAAAACAGGCGTTCCTCTTTTCGAAGCAGTGCGTATGGCATTATCGGAAGTACACGGAGCGTATGCGATTGTAGTCATTGACAAGGAAAATCCAAATCAATTAATTGCAGCGAAGAAATCTTCTCCCCTCGTAATTGGTATTGGATCAGACGATGAGTATTTCATTGCATCTGACGCAACACCGATCATCGAATACACCAAGAATGTTGTGTATCTAGAAGATGAAGAAGTGGCCTTGATCGACCGCAAAGAAGGTTTGAAGATTGTTACCATTCAGAACCAATCAAAGACCCCATATATACAAGCGCTCGAGCTTAAACTTGAAGCGATTGAAAAAGGTGGATACGATTCATTTATGTTGAAAGAGATTCACGAGCAGCCAAGATCTATTCGTGACTCATTCCGCGGACGTATCAATTTGCAGCATGGAATTATCAAGATGAGTGGCATCGACGATCACAAAGACAAGTGGATCGCGGCTAACCGCATCATCATTGTGGCATGCGGAACATCATGGCATGCCGGACTTGTTGCCGAGTATTTATTTGAAGAGTTCGCTCGTATTCCTGTTGAAGTAGAATATGCGAGTGAGTTTAGATATCGTGATCCGGTGATAATGCCCGGAGACATTGTAATTGCAATTTCACAAAGTGGAGAGACCGCAGATACATTGGCAGCAATTGAGCTTGCTAAAGAACGCGGCGCATTCATCTTTGGAGTTTGTAACGTAGTAGGAAGCACTATTTCTCGTGCTACACACACAGGTGCATATACACACGCGGGTCCGGAGATTGGTGTTGCTTCAACGAAGGCATTCACAGCTCAAGTAACAGTGCTTTATCAGATCGCGCTTGCGGTGGCTCAAGCTCGCCAGACCTTGAGTCAAGATCGAGTGACGCGCTTGATGGCTGAGTTGAATTCAGTTCCAGATAAAGTAGAAGAAGTATTAAAGACCAACGCTATTGTAGAAACAATTGCCGAGATCTATAAAGACTCACGCAATGCACTTTATCTCGGAAGAGGATACTCCTTCCCTGTGGCCTTAGAGGGTGCTTTGAAATTGAAAGAAATCTCCTACATACATGCTGAAGGTTATCCAGCAGCCGAAATGAAACATGGTCCTATCGCACTTATTGATGAAGAAATGCCAGTTTTCGTAATTGCGACCCAAGGTCAATCTTATGAAAAAGTGGTGAGTAACATCCAAGAAGTGAAAGCTCGCAAGGGAAAAATCATTGCAATTGTGACTGCTGGAGACAAGACAGTGAAAGAATTGGCCGACCACGTCATCGAAATTCCGAAGACAGATGATAGCCTTGTTCCTATTGTTTCTGTCATTCCGCTTCAGCTATTGTCATACCATGTGGCAGTAATGCGCGGATGCAATGTCGATCAGCCAAGAAATTTGGCAAAGAGCGTTACCGTAGAATAATCCTCTGATTAGTATATTATTAGATAGAAGTGCCGAGTCTGAATTTCAAGATAAATGTATTCCTAACCCAGTCTACCCCCTTTTTTGGTAAGGTAATTGTTGAGCGCGTGTCGCCAAAAAAATACGTTCCATCGAAGTGCTGAAAAGCTTGGTCGATATAGAAAAACATATACATTTGGCGGAAATTTGGAATCTCTAAATGTGGATAATTAACAGTCCAACGTTTGAAAACCAGTGAAACCCCGTATAAAACGAATTAAAAAATTGCACAATCTTGCAATATCATAACCCAAAAACTCAACATTTATGAAAAAGAAAATTTTCTTTATTGCTTTGGCTTTGACAGCGACTACAGGTTTGTTCGCTCAGAAGCAAACTGGTGGTGAAAAGAACATCGAAGTTCAATTCGCTCCACTTAGCGGAAACCCAGTATCTATTTCTGGTCTTCGCCTTCGTATGTTCAACAGCGAAAACTCTGCAATCCGCATTGGTTTCAACTTGAACGGTTCAAAAGAAACTACAGTAAACGCTCAAGCTGCTGAAGCTAACGGTTCTACTGGTCAGTTGGTAAACATCCCTGAGCTTTATGACTACAACAGAGCTACAAACTTCAGCCTTCGTCTAGGTTACGAGAAGCACTTCGACGGAACAGATCGTTTGTCTCCATACGTAGGTGCTGAAGTATTCTTCGGTCTTGGCCGTAACTCTATCGAAAGAGAATTCTTCGGTGGTAACAGCCAAACTCAAATCGACCAGAACCAAGTTGAAAACTTCGCAACATTCACAGCTACTCGTAAAGAAGGTTCTACTTCTTTCGGTCTAGGTGCAGTTGCTGGTTTCGATTTCTACATCAGCGATGCTCTTTACATCGGTGCTGAAATCGGATACGGTTTCCAACGTACTACTCTTCGTGACGTAGAAGTTGAAATTTCTGACGAGAACGCTTACATCTACACTCCAGCTGCTAACGGCGACGGTGATTTCAGCGATGTAGCTTCTATCACTATCACAAACGGTACTGCTGCTGTTGAGTATGCTACTATCGTAGGTGACAATTCTGGTGACTACAGAACTTTCAACTGGGGCCCAACGTTCCAGCCAACTCTACGTCTTGGATGGTTGTTTAACTAAGAGATAAGAGTTTAGAGGATACTTTTTTATATTAGTACCCACAAACACTTATTAATTAATAAAAATAACTAATCATGAACTACAAAGTTTTAGCTCTTTCTATCGCTACTGGTGCAGCAGCAATGCTTTTCACAGGTTGCCAGAAAGACAAAGAAGTAGTTGCCGCTCCTGGCACAGTACAAACTGTAAAGTTGTCTGAAGCTAAGAAGCGTCAAGTACAAGAAATGACTTCTCGTGTTCCGAAACTTCGTTTCTATGATGAGCAAGAGAATCGCTTTATCGACTTCAACGTTGGTAGCCGCGATTACGTGTTCACAGATCCAGACGAAGGTTTCACTTTCGATGACCCAGACCAGAATGGTGTTTACCTATGGGCTGATGGTACTGGTGACTACATCGTGTTCAACGCTGGTATCGGCGTAGCTGGACAAGGTGCTGGTGGCGGTATCGTAGTAGCAGGTAACTCTACTCTTGATATGGACTTCACAATCTGTCTTAGCCTTGCGGCTGTTGCAGAAGGTGATGGATATGGCGACATATTCGATTCAGGCTTTGCCTTTGACGAATTCGGTGCTGTATTCGGTATCGCTGGTGACTTCGAAGCACTTGCAGATGCTGATTCTGATTCTGAAGACTTCGATCCTTTCGAATATTTCCAAGGTTTTGCTGCTTACTACGTCCTTGCTGACGATCTTAACGGCTCACACGAAGTATTCAATTGGTTAGATGCTACTGGAGATGAAAACTTCGACGATATGGCTTCGTCATACGTTATGGATTTCACTAACTTCAGCCTATACTTCGCTACTGATGGAGTAGTAACCGTTTCTAACGGAACTATGACTTTCCAAGGTGAGTATTTAGCAATCGAAGATCTTTTCCTTGATTTCCTTGAGGAATCAGACGAGGAAGAACCAGACTTCAACATTGTTTCCGGTTACGGAAGCATGGGATGTAATTAATACAATCCTCACAATATCAAAAAAGCCCACTCAATGAGTGGGCTTTTTTCTTGCATATACATCAATGAATAATGTCGACAAAATCAAAATCGATCCAACATAAAAAGCCGGACTCATGAACTCATCCTCCTTGTATAGAAACAAAGCAATGGCAATGGTATAAAGAGGCTCTAGGTTAATCGTTAAGGCACAAGTAAAGGGAGACAACACTTTCATCACCTCAATGCCCATAATGAATGCGAAGGCTGTAGCAACCGTTCCTAGGACTATAAGCAATGAGAAATCACGCAGCCCTACATCGAGTAGGCTAGCGTCCAAAGTGCCGTTAAACAGCATGTAAAGCGTTACCCCGACCATGCCAGCACTCATTTCATAGAATGCAATTCGGGTCGGAGGGTATTTCTTTACCAAAACACTATTAAAACTTGAAAACACCGCCGCAAAAAATGCGGCAGCCAGCGACAAGACTATTCCTAAAGTCATGTCAGGCTCAAACTTGAAAATAATAGTAAGCCCTATAATTACAATAATCCCAAGGACTACTTCAAGTATAGAGAATGAAGTCTTTCGAATAAAGGGTCCAACAATCGCCACGAAAAAGGAAGTAGTGCTGATAATGGCCAATGCGGTGCTCACATTAGAAACTTTAATACTCCCGAAAAAGCAAATCCAATGCGCTGCGGTCAATAATCCTACTCCAATATAAGCCAGCAACTCCTTGCGTTCAACTCTAAGACTTCGTCCCGTGAACAACGCAAACAGCCCCATGGCCATAGCCGCTATGAGGGTTCGCCACCACACCAATTGATCTGATTCTAACGAAATCTCTTTTCCCAATATGCCAGTAAATCCCCAAATGAAGACAATCAAATGGAGAATAAGAAGTGCCCTACTTCTGGTCATTCTGTTCTTCTTCTAATTCAACGATTCCGCCGCTCACTATATATTTCATCACACCAACAGAATTCTTATCGATTGGCTTCACATGTTCTTTCGGAACTACCATCAAGTGGCCCGCAAAAGAATAGCTCATTGGGAAATACACCCCAACCTTTCCTTGAATATCTCCTAACTCTTGCAAGTCTTCATCCGTTACAAATCCAATCATCTCAATATCTAGATCCTTGTTGAGCTTAACCAGTACAGGACGATTAAACTTCTTCTTACTTCCTACAAATGCGTTGATAATATCTGTGACACTTTTATACAAAGGAATTTTATCCAGCCACTTATTGAATCTCCGTTGAAGCGGCTCATTAATCAATTTGCTACCAGCATAGCCAATCACTAATAGAAAGCCCAGCAATACTGTAATACTAAAAAATGAAATTGGATGGTCTTCTCCAGGATAAAGAATACTATTTACGGGTAAACTAAGCCACACAAGCACTTTATAAATAATGAAAAGAACAATCGCAATTGGAACGGTTAATAGAACACCGTTCAAGATGTATCCAATTGCTCTTCTCACAGGTCGATTTCTCATCATTTAAATTTTTACAAAGGTATCATCATTCAATAAAAAAAGCCGCCCCGAAATCAATCGAGACGGCTTTTCAAATATTAAAATCTTTATTTTTTCACTACCAATGAACGTTCAACGATCGTGTTGCTCGTTTGAATTTGGATGTGATAAACTCCGTTGCTCCATGCTGCTGCATTAAGAACGAATGAACTTGAATTTACATTTTGGTTTTGGAAAACAATCTTACCCATGTTATCCATAACCATTACAGATTCAACCACTTCTGCAGCGTTGATTCTTACAACATCCACTGCAGGGTTTGGATAAACTGAAACATTGATTTCTTCCAACTCTTCGATTGAATTGAAAATCAAATCAACTGTATTTGACGCGATGTCTGTGCAGCCTTCATTTGTTGCAGAAAGGGTAATAGTCAATTCTGCTAGGTTCTCTAAGAAATCGTAAGTATAGTCGTGAGAAACAGTTTCACCTGAACCTGTAGCACCATCACCGAAATCCCAAGCCAACGTTGAAGCTCCTGTGCTATTGCTAGTCAAATCAACTGTTGCGCCTAAAATGCTAAACTCAAATGGTGAAGGTAAATCGAATGATGCGATCACATTGTTTGTGACATCTGCTGCATAACGTGGAAGTAATACGTAGTTGTTGTCAAATGCTGGAGCCGCGTCCATTTGCTCAACAATACCTGTCAATGTGAAGTGACCTTCCCATGGTGAAGCAGTCCAGAATTCTGTGTCACCATCTACTAATACTTGGAAAGTATTAGATCCGTCTGTAACATCCACTACAAAGAATGACTCCGATGGATTCCACTGCGTTGGGTCAACTAATTCAACACAATTAACAGTGACCATGTGACTTTCCGAACCTTCTGAGAATTGATTTACAACGATTGGTGTTTCCAATTCATTTCCTTGAGAAATCAAAGTGATATAATCAGGACGAATCTCTTGTTGCCCCATGAACTGAGCGATATATCCGCCTACGTGCACGAAATCACCTTCCGTTACAGTGTACCCGAAATTCTCAGTAGCTGCGAATACTTTGATACCATCTGTTTCATCAATGATGTGGAAGTGAACGCCTGAAGCGTTGAAGTTGATTCCATGAACTACACCGCGCAACTCGCAGTATACATCTAGGCTATCAGCGATTCCGTTGATGTCGGTAGAAGCAACTTCAGCAATTGTATAGAATGGATATGCTTGGTCGTTAGGCTCAATCGAAACAGTCATTTCTGGAGTAACAAAATCAACTTCCAAGCTGCTTGAAAGCATCATCGTAAAGAACTCTGTTAGGTCTTCTTCGATATCATCGTTAGTGATCTCCACTTGGAAGCTTTGCGTAGAATTACCGGCCTCAAAGGCAAGTGTGTAAGGACCCGCATTTATAAAGTCCTCACTAGCTAAAGCTGTTCCATCCGTAAGATCAACTTGAACCTCTACAGCCAATGGGATATTATATGCGTTAACATCAACAGTAAGCATTCCGATTTCTTCCGAAACAGAAACTGCAGAAATCGCAAAACCAATTTGAGGTACAGAGCTACATGGCAAGAAAGAGTGACTTCCTAGAGTTGAATAGTCTGCAATATTACCTAGTGTATATTGTGTTGCTCCAACCGTCCAGTCTGTAGTTGGTGCCGTAATATAATTGTAGCGGATTAATGAATTGTCACGAGTAGAACCTGAACCAACAGTCCAGAAATCACCTGGATCAACACCAATAAGACCGATTACGTCAGATGAAATTCCACCTCTTTGAAGTTCGATTGCATCATCACCATTGAAGTTAACAATTGTGCTTGTTGTATCTGCGATATCAAGAAGCGCTTGGTCTGCTTGTGGGTGAACGATCAAGAATGTTTCTCCACCTGCAAGAATACCTTGTGGTGCAAAAACAGATGAGAAAGTGGTAGCTCCATTTGTATATAGATAAACCTCATACTCATCCAAGTTCACTGGGAAGTTTGTTGGATTGTAAATTTCAATTGCCTTGTTAAAGCTTGTTCCTTCGAAGTATTCCGAGAAGAACAATGTTTGACAACCGTTTTCAAAATCACAAGAAACCGCATTTACAGTAACAAAATTCGAAGACAAGCTCAAGCAAGCACCGTCAGTCATTACCATTGTTGCATCATCTCCAGGTTCAATTGTACTTGGGTCGAGAGTACCGAAGTATGCCAAACCCCAAATGCGATAACTGCCTACAGGATAATCTTCAACAGTGAATTCTGGACCTGAAAGAATTTCAACGATGATGTTGTTTGCATCTGTTAAGACATAAGCGAAAGCAGTTTCTACTGTATTTCCTGCAACACCTACAGTAACGATATCAATGAATTCATCAGCACACAAAGTGTAAACTGAAGACTCAGAAGTGATAGTACCTCCGTTACAAACAGGGATTGTGCAGTCTTCAACTAGAATAGCAACCGAGCCAGAAAGATCTGAGCACTCAGAAGAAACTAAGTCTAATACCGATGCGCCCGCTTGAAGCAAGGTTGGGTCTACAGTTCCAGTATATGTAAAGCCATAGATCTTATAATCTCCAATAGCCAGACCATTCAAATCAAAAGCTGATGCGTCTGTGTAATCAAGAATCAAATCGTTTGCATCTGTGAGAACATAAATATAAAACTCACCAGGAATAGTGCTGTTGTTAGCCAATGCAATCTCAGCAATCACCTCACCGAAACACAAGTTGATTGCACCTGAGCCTCCGTCCAATGTGATAGCTCCGGTATCGCATGAAGGTGCTTGCGTTTGGTTGAAAGCACCTGGTGTTGGTGCTTGTTGGATATAGGCAGCTGTGTTGAATGCTGCGCCACCATCAGGAATGCGTGACATGCTGTAAATCGTAGCATTGCCGCCTACCATTTCATTCATTTGAATTTGGCCTGGGGTCAAAACCGACAGCAATCCAGTATCGTCAGCATCATCTGTTCCGTATACTAAAGCGTCTATTAGATTGGTATTCGTAACCATAGCAGCAGTTGCCCAATCTGTAGCATTGCCTGTGAAGATAGCCACAGCATCTGCACCATTTTGAAGACCATTGCCTGGAAACTCAATCTGTACTCCGTTTACACCTGCGTTACCAAGCACGAAAAGTCCGTTGGCATCAGTTGAGAAGCCATCAAGATCATAAGCCCCATAGGACATATCATTCGAACCGTTAAAGAATACCACCACTAATCCGTCCAAGGATGTATTTGGTGCTCCATAGAGCTCAATAAATTCAGCAGCGTCCGTACCGACCTGATCGGCATCCACTTCGTTGATCACCACTTGAGCTGATGCTCCAAGTGAAAGAAAAACAGATAATAGAAGTAAAATTTTCTTCATGAGTTTTAATTTGGGCTTCAAAAATAGCCACTCTAAGGCTATATCCCCGACATTTTGTGAATTCATTGTAACACATTACTCACATTTTTGATATGCCGTGAAAATGTTTATCCCCATTCAATAATTTCTTATCATTGCGATAACATCCTAACCAAACCAATACGTTCATGAGAACAATCATTACTACTCTTGTTTTTTCACTTTTATTCCTAACAAGTTTTGGTCAGTGCCCTACTTGTACACCAGATGAAACATGCATCAGTGCAGATGGTCTCCCAACAGTTTGTCCTTTGGAGTTGCCTGCTGCGACTGCTGGAGAATATTACGAAGAGGTTCTCACATTCTATTTGCCTACCTCATTCCTAGAGCCAGAGTTGGATGTAACAGTAACATTAACTCAAATCACCATCACATCAGTAACGGGATTACCTTTTGGATTGGCCTATACCACCAATGATCCAGATGGTATTTACTATCCTACTCAAGGTGAAAATTTTGGTTGTGCCACGATATGCGGAACACCACTTCTCCCGGGTGTTTACGATGTAATAATCAATATTGGAATTGTTGCTGATGTATTTGGGTTTGAGATAAACGACTCTCGCACCTATTCGTACGCACTTTTTGTTGAACCGGGATCGGGAGGAAATGCTAGTTTTACCTACAGTAATGGTGCTGGATGTGGAGAAGTTGGCGTGCAGTTTGAAGCACTTATCGCCGGCACAGCATCTCAAGTAACGCAGTATAGCTGGGATTTTGGTAATGGCACAACTTCAACTGAAGCGAATCCTTTCGTGAATTATTCGGCAGAAGGTGAGTACACTGCTTCTCTAACAACTACCATTTCTGATATCATTCTAACTACTGTGAGCCTTGCGAATATCAACGACAATGGCGAGGGAGATGTCGACGAATTCTTTAGCGGTCCTGCAGATCCGTACTTCATTGTGGCAGATGCTCAGGGAAACACAGTCTACACTTCATCTATCATCGATAATTCAACATCAAATACTTGGGCAGATCTTACTATAGTCCTCAGCAATCCCCCGTACACATTGACGTTTTGGGATGACGACTCTGTCACGCAAGATGATCAACTCGGCTCCTTTACTGTGGATACAACCACTGGTCAGATTAGTTTCAATTCTGGAGATGGAACTGTTGGCACTTACACTGTTGTTTTGAATCCATCTACCAACGCAACTGAAAGTTCTGTGATTACCGTCTTTCCAATTCCATCACCTGTGATTTCTCAAAATGGAAATTCACTAACTGCAAGTGGAAATCTAGATGACGAATACCTATGGTTCTTGAATGGAGGCGTCACTTCTATCGCAACCACGCCAACTATAATTGCTACAGCGGGAGGTGTTTACACTTGCCAGGTGACAAATATTTACGGTTGTTCCGCAACATCTGAATCATTTATTATTTGCCCTGAAGTAAATCCAGTGTATGATCCTGCAGCTAATGAAGTATATGTGGAAGATATTTTCGATAGCTATCAATGGTATTACAATGGACTGCCTATTGATGGAGCGACAAGCTTTTTTGTAGTTGAAGCAGCACCAGGCAACTACGCTGTTGAAGTTACTACATCATACGGTTGCTCTATTGAAAGTGAAGTGCTCACGGTCATCAATAATGTTGATGAAAACGAATGGAGCCAACTTGTATCTATATATCCGAACCCAGCAAAAGAAGCCTTCAC
>JAIXWP010000019.1 GCA_027491215.1 Flavobacteriales bacterium
AATTCGGAATTAGAAATTCGGGATTCGGAAGATTCGGAGCTCGAAATTCGGGATTCGGAATTGGTGGACTCTTCGGTTGAGACGGATGTTCCTGAATTAGAAGATTTCGAATTGCGAATTTCAAATTTCGAATCTCGAATCTCGAATCTCGAATCCACCATCGAGAATCGAGAATTGAGAATTGAGAATTCCGAATTAACCACACCAGTAGAAGAAACACTCGAACAGAATTCCGAATTAGTTATCGAGAATCCGGAAGTTATTCGAGCGAAGGACCTCGATCCGATGGAGGCTAATTTCATTATCGAGGCCGTCCACTCGACCATTGAATTAGAAGCTGAAGAAGAGAAAGGAGAAGAGGAGAAGGGAGAAGAGGACAGAGGATATGGAGAAGAGGAGCGTGCTCCTGTGACTTATGCCGAATATATGATGGCAAAGGCGAGGAAAATGAAGGGAGGAGAGGAGAAGGGATATGGAGAAGCGGAGAAGGAAGAAGGATATGGAGAAGCGGAGGTTGAAGATGGTAAAGGGGAATTACGGGAGGAAGAGAGTTTTGAGTCTCGAATTTCGAGTTTTGAATCGAGTGCACGCAGAATACAGAAGCCATCTGTTGTGGAGGTTCAAAAGAGTATTATCGATAAATTCATTCAAAAGCAGCCGAAAATCACGCCTGGCAAGGCTGCGGAATACACAAATACCCTGAACTTGGGCAAAGACAGTCTCGAAGAGGATATGACCTTTGTAACTGAGACAATGGCCAAATTATACGCTGCGCAGGGAAAAATTGATAAAGCGAAGAAGGTTTATCGTCAACTTATTGCGCTCCATCCAGAAAAAAGCATTTACTTTGCAGCCCAATTAAAAAATCTGAACCAGAATAAAAAGATATAATATGGAAACTCTAATCATTGTACTAATTGTAATCGTAGCCCTTCTATTGGGTGTTGTTGTGCTCATTCAGAATCCAAAAGGTGGTGGACTTGCTATGGGTTTCCAAGGCTCTACTCAGATTGGCGGTGTTCAGCGTACAGCTGACTTCTTAGAGAAAGCAACATGGTATTTGGCAGTGGCATTATTCGCTCTTTGTCTTGTATCTGCTAGCTTCTACTCTACTCGTCCAGTAAACAACGAAAAAGGAAGCGACGAAGCAATTGAAAACACACAAGGTGGAGCAACAGATGGCGCTACCAACGGTGGTACTCCTCAGCAATAAGACATTCATTTTTTAAGATAATAGAATGACAGTGTGGCAATCGCACTGTCATTTTTTTTGCCATTCACTGACATTTTTTTCACTTAAAAAGCCAATATCTCGCTTGGCACAGTAAATGACAACCGCGAGACACAACTTTAAAAACATATTTAAATAATAACCATATGTCATTTCATTATTTACCTGTCGCGGGAACGAAGAACAGAGTAGTAATTCTTCCCGATCCCAAAGAAGAAAAAACAGCGTCAGGATTGTACATTCCTGAGTCCGCTAAAGAAAAGCCTCTAAGAGGAACTGTCATCGCCGTTAGCGAAATCGACGAGGATGGCAAGTCTCCAGTTTTGAAAGCTGGAGATGTTGTTATGTATGGCAAATATTCTGGTCAAGAGCTTCCATTGGAAGGATTGGATTATTTGATAATGAAAGAAACAGATGTTTTACTTAAAAAAATCTAATCGTTAGAAAATCATGGCAAAAGAAATAACCTTTGATGTGCCAGCTCGTGAGAAATTGAAAGCTGGTGTTGACACTCTTGCAAATGCAGTAAAAGTGACATTGGGCCCAAAAGGTCGCAATGTGATTATTGATAAAAAATTCGGTGCACCACACATCACTAAAGATGGTGTTACTGTGGCAAAAGAAATTGAGCTTTCTGACCCAATTGAAAACATGGGTGCTCAAATGTTGAAAGAAGTTGCTTCAAAAACTGCTGATCTAGCGGGGGATGGAACTACCACTGCAACAGTTCTAGCGCAAGCAATCGTGACTGCTGGTTTGAAAAACGTAGCAAGCGGCGCTAATCCAATGGATCTTAAGCGTGGTATCGACAAGGCGGTAAGCTCTGTTGTTGCTGAATTGGCGAAGATCTCGAAAGCAGTAGGTACTGATTATGAAAAAATCAAACAAGTAGCTACTATCTCTGCAAACAGCGATGAGGCAATCGGTTCATTGATCGCTGACGCAATGCAAAAAGTAGGTACTGAAGGAGTTATTACCGTTGAAGAAGCAAAAGGAACTGAGACAGAAGTAAAAACTGTTGAGGGTATGCAATTCGACCGTGGTTACTTGAGCCCGTACTTCATGACCAACGCTGAAAACCAAGAAGCAGAATTAGAAAATGCTTTCATTTTGATCTACGACAAGAAGATCAGCAACATGAAAGAACTTCTTCCAGTTCTTGAAAAAACAGCACAAGCTAGCCGTCCACTTTTGATCATTGCAGAAGATGTAGATGGTGAGGCACTTGCTGCACTTGTAGTGAATAAAATTCGCGGCGCTCTGAAAGTAGCTGCTGTTAAAGCTCCTGGTTTTGGTGATCGTCGTAAAGCAATGCTTCAAGATATCGCTATCCTAACAGGTGGTCAAGTAGTGAGCGAAGAGACAGGTCTGTTGCTTGAAAAGGCTGAGTTGACTGATCTTGGTAGAGCTGAAAAAATTACGGTTGACAAGGACAATACAACCATTGTAAATGGTGCTGGTCAAAAAGAAGCGATTCAATCTCGTATTGCTGAAATCAAAACAGCAATCGATGTAACAACATCCGATTACGATCGCGAGAAATTGCAAGAGCGCCTTGCGAAACTTGCAGGTGGTGTTGCTGTACTTTATGTTGGTGCTGCTACTGAAGTTGAGATGAAAGAAAAGAAGGATCGTGTTGACGATGCGTTACACGCGACTAGAGCGGCTGTAGAAGAAGGAATCGTGCCAGGTGGTGGTGTTGCGTATATCAGAGCTTCTGTTGCATTAGATACGCTTAAAGGCATCAATGATGATGAAACAACTGGTATCGCTATCGTACGCCGTGCGATTGAAGAACCACTTCGTCAAATCGTTGCTAATGCTGGCGGCGAAGGTGCTGTAATCGTACAAAAAGTACGCGAAGGCAAAGATGATTTCGGGTACAATGCGCGTCTTGAGATATTCGAAAACATGTATGCTGCAGGCGTTATCGACCCAACGAAAGTTAGTCGTGTAGCCCTTGAAAATGCTGCTTCTATCGCAGGTATGTTGTTGACTACTGAGTGTGTTATTTCTGACATTAAGGAAGACGCTCCAGCTATGCCGGCAATGCCAGGTGGAATGGGTGGTATGATGTAATTAAATACCGAATAAACATTCGGTTTGAAAATAAAAAAGCCTCTTTACAATGTAAAGAGGCTTTTTCTTTTTATATAAAAAATTACTTCTTCAATGCTGACCAAGTAAGATCGCGAAGCGCTTCCGCTTCTTTTGGACCGTTCTTCTTCTTACCCTTTCCTACTTTGCGTGCAGCAGCAAATGCATTCGTATAGAAGAACTCGAGGTGAGTGTTTGCTTCTCCTTTTGCAAAGTCTTTCGACTTGATTCCATCAGCGAAAAACTTCACCAACGCCAAGTCCATTTTCTCTGCAGCCTTTTGCTGATCTGCTGTAATAAGTGGACTTGCATTGTATTGATCAAGGAAAGAAACTTCAATTCCATTCGTCAACGAATAACCCTGGAAAGCTTCCCACATTTTCTCGAAACGCTTAGAGGTGGTAGCCTTTCCATCAAGAGCTGTTGTCAGAGCACCAACAAGATTTTCTTTACACATCAGGTACATTGCTCCAACCATTTCATCTTTATTAGCAAAGTGGTGGTAGATAGTACCTACTGCAACTTTTGACTTTGCAGCCAATTCAGAGATTGGCGCGCCTTGAAAGCCACCTGCAGCCACCATTTGAAGGGCTGTCTTAAGGACTTTTTCTTTTCTTGTCATCGACTTTTTCATAGGAATAGAATGAACGTTCGGTCAAAGATAACAAAAAGTGTTACATTACATTGCGAACGAGAACTTTAACATCACATTCGATGCCTATAGTTTTGTAAATTTGGAGAAAAATTCAAGCTATGAACTTAACAGATCAAATCAACGAGGATATCAAAACTGCAATGAAAGCAGGCGAAAAAGATAAACTCATGGCATTACGTGACATCAAGAGCAAATTGCTTCTTGAGATGACAAAAGAAGGCGGAGATGGTAGTGTTGATGATTCCAAGGGCATGGCCATTCTGAATAAGCTTTACAAACAACGTGTAGAGTCAATCGAAATTTATAAGACACAAAATAGACCAGACCTTGCTGAAGAAGAGCAGAAGCAGGCTGATGTTATCGCGGCATATCTTCCCGAACAACTTACTGGAGAGAAATTAGAAGCGGCAGTAAAGGAAATTATTGGACAAGTTGGCGCTACAAGCATTGCTGACCTTGGCAAAGTAATGGGTTCTGCAAACAAAGCTTTGGCCGGCCGTGCAGATGGTAAAGCAATTAGCGAATTGGTTAAGAAAATGCTTGCTTAATTCTCATGGCAAAACATCACCAACAACCTTTGCAATTGATAGGTAGACGCGAGCGTATTGCATTGCCCGATATTGGCGGTGTGGTGGTAGAAGCCAAGATTGATACGGGTGCTTTTCGCACTGCCTTGCACTGTGAATCATGCGAAGAAGTTCAGACAGAAAAGGGTCCCGCAGTAAAAGTGATTTTTAACTTGGATGAAATGGGAAATAAGACTTCCTATTTCCATAAATTTTCCCTGAAGGAAGTAAAAAATTCTTTCGGGCAAAGTGAAACACGATATTGTATCAAAACCCGCATTAGGATAGGTGGGCGTGACATTCGTTCAGAAGTCACGCTCACCGATCGCTCGGGGATGAAATATCAAGTATTAATTGGAAGAAAAACCTTGCTTCGCAAGTTTCTTGTCGATGTGAATCAGACCCACATCCTTCCGCTTCACGTATGATTATACGTGTTTTTCTATGTATTTTATGATTTGTCCTGCGATATCCTTGCCTGTCGCATTTTCAATTCCTTCAAGACCTGGTGAAGAATTTACTTCAATGATCAGTGGACCTCTATCACTTTGAAGAATATCTACACCTGCCACACCGAGTTTAAGCGCATTTGCGGCTTTAATTGCAGCTATTTCCTCTTCGTGCGTTAGTTCAATAACTTCTGCGGTACCACCTCTGTGCAAATTCGAACGAAACTCTCCCTCTTTCGCTTGACGTTTCATTGCTCCTACTACGTGTCCGTCAACAACGAATGCGCGGATATCCGCACCCTTTGCCTCCTTGATGTATTCCTGAACAATTACACGTGCTTTCAATCCATTGAAAGCTTCCACTACTGATACAGCTGCTTTCTTATTTTCTGCTAACACAACACCAAGTCCTTGCGTGCCTTCCAATAGTTTGATCACCACCGGCGCGCCACCTGCCTCCTTCAATATTCTTTCTACGTCTCGAGAGTAATTAGTGAAGACCGTTTTAGGCAAACCTAGACCGGCTCTAGAAAGTATTTGTAAACTTCTCAGTTTATCACGACTTCTGACCAGTGCTTGTGATTCGACAGCAGTGAATACATTCATCATCTCAAATTGACGCACCACGGCTGTTCCATAGAATGTAACAGACGCTCCGATACGTGGGATAACCGCTTGGAAATCCTTCAGCTCTTCGCCATTGTAAATGATTTTTGGATTCTTTTTTTCAATCACCAAGTTGCACTTAAGGTGATCGAGTACGCGAACGTTATGTCCTCTTTTCTCTCCAGCTTCAACCAATCTTTTGGTGCTGTAGAGCTTCGGGTCGCGAGAAAGTATTGCGATGTTCATGTGATATAAATCGTATGCAAAGTAATGACTAAATCAGGTGGCTATATTAACGAAATGTGAAAATTATTTTTCCGAATAATTATGGAATTTTATTCGAATAAAGCCTTGTTTTGACGAATAGTCTCTGGCGTATTAGTTTTCTTCAAACCCATATCTAGAGCGCCTTTCCGCCAGATCTGATAGGATTCGTTGTCCATATTTGTCGCATAAACAAGTTTATTGACAAAGGCATCCTGCTCCAAAGGGAGGTCCCAACCCGCTCTGCTCCCCTCTAAATCTCTCCAAGGCGTCCTGTCAGAAATGATTACAGGAACCCCATTTATTAGTGATTCTGCGATAGCATGTCCGAAATTTTCACCCCATGTAGCCAATATGAAAAAGTGCGCTTGCTTAAGGATAGAAGGGATTTGATCTGGTGATACTTCACCCTTGAAAGAAATATTATGATTACCTTTCTTGGACTCCACTAGACAATGCTCGAAATATGGCGCATCATTTTTGGATCCGTATATTTCCCACGAAACCGAATATTCATTCGGTATTGCATTTATATATTGGATTGCCTCAAGAATCCCTTTTTCTGAACTGATTCTAGAAAATGTAACCAGCGAAACCTTGCCGACTTCTTTATCCACATGTTCAGATGAACTTTCACCCTTGGCGCTCAAAACAGGTGCAACCTTTATGCTACTGCTATCACCGAAGTGCATTCTTATTTCATTAGCTTCTATCTCACTTGTGGCGTGCCACCTGACATTTCGGAACCAACCAAGCCACTTTGAAAGTTTCAGAAAAATGGTTTTCTTCTTCGACTTAATAGAAAGCGCACCAGATTTAAGCATTCCCCTTGGAGCAACAATTATTCTCGACCGAATATTCGTTCGGTTAAAATATCTCAAGGGAAAAATGGTAAACTTCGGTGAAAAAAGAGAGTTCAAATAAATCCAATCAGGCTGAATCTCGGCTTGGAGTACTTTCAAAAGCGAGGTGCTTAAATTTCCCTCCTCAATGTAAAACACCTTACAGTTGGAGGAAATCTCGGTCCAGACTCGAGGCGTGATATTCTGGTAGGGCTCTTCGGAGCGGTAATCGGTAATTCGAGTAACCACAAAAAAATCATGATCCACATGGTTGACCATTTGAAACAATGACTGAATGGGCCCCCCAGCCCTAAAGCCCGGAACAAACCAATCAGAGAAAACTAATATTTTTTTTCTATTGCTCAATTTGATTCTTATTGACCCAATGCCCAAGAACAACTAACGGCCACATACGTGACCATGAAACTAATTTACTTCCGGATAAAAATTGATTCCACTGCACAATTACTTCCTGATGATCCAAGTCTTCTATTCTCTTCAGAGATCCTAAGCCCTCTTCGCAAAAAGATTTTAGCTCATTTTTCATCCAATGCGCCCATGGAAATGTAAATCCCATTTTGGGACGATTTACAATACTATCTGGAATGACATCTGCACAACTCTCAACCAATAGTTGTTTTGGAGAATGTGGAAATTTTATATTGTCAGAAACGGATAGAACGTAGTCTACCAATCGATGATCCAAGAAAGGCACTCGGATCTCTAAGGCACTGGCCATGCTCATTTGATCCGCATCTCTGAGCAAGACATTGAGCATATATGATTTCATTTCACATTTGGAAACGTAGCTCAAAATTTTATTTGGTGAGGCCTCAAAGCTGCTAGCGATTTGATAGACCTGTGACTTACCAATATTGGTATTTGGGCAAAGCTTCGCTATGCTCTTATCCATCCAAAGCTGCCTGGTGAGAGCGTATGTAGAAGCTACATCTATTGATTCAGATTTAAGAAGCTCCCCAATTTTTTGTGAAGCGATGGATGGCTTAACCGTATTCAGTGCTGATGCGGCGAGCGCCCTTAGGGCACGGGGAGTCGCTGCAATCCACTTCTTTTGCTGCAAAGCATAAACCCTTTTGAATACATCATAGCCAGCAAAGACCTCGTCGCCACCTAGACCAGACATTGCCATCTTCACTCCTGCTTCACGCGTTACTTTTGAGACAACATAAGTATTGGGGCCATCGCCACTAGGGTGATCCATGGCATTCAATGCTTCTGGAACAAGTTTCAAAAAGTCATTTGCGGACAGCTTGATATTGTGATGATCCGTCTTGTACAAATCAGCAATCAATGATGAGTATTCTTCTTCGTTGTACTCCGTTTCATGAAATGTGATCGAAAAAGTATTGACCGGTTTTGTAGCGAACTTCGACATTAAACCTACCACTATACTCGAGTCGATCCCTCCGCTCAAAAACGCTCCAAAAGGCACGTCAGCTCGCATTCTCAGCGCAACAGCATCTTCCAACAATCTACGCACCTCTAGCTTTACCTCATCCCTTGATGCATTATTCAAATCAAATTTCGAATCACTGAGTGACCAATATTGAATGGTTTCGATTGCCTTATCAGTTACTTTCAAAAAGCTACCCGGCATAAGCATATCAATACCCTGCAAAATTGTACTGGGAGCTTGAACAGATTGAAACTTCAGATATTCAATCAAAGAATTCCCATCAATTTTAGCGGTGATTAAACCCGACCGAATGATCGCTCGGATTTCTGAAGAAAAGATTATTCCACCGCTATTTTGAGCGAAATAAATAGGCTTTACTCCAAGTCTATCCCTGAATATGAATAGCGTGTCCGAACGCTTGTCTAGTAGGGCTAACCCGAACATCCCTATAAATCGTTCGACACATTTCTCTCCCCATTTTAAATATGCCGCAATGATAACCTCTGTATCAGTGCTAGTATGAAAATGATAGTCCGATTGTAATTCCTCCTTGAGCTCGATATAGTTATATATCTCACCATTGAATACAACAACTATATTTTTATCAGAAGAATAGAATGGTTGGTTTCCTGCTGCTGAAGTATCAATGATGCTGAGTCTACGGTGTCCTAGACCGATATTTCCATCAACAAAAACACCTTCAGCATCTGGGCCTCGGTGTGCAATGGCATCGTTCATTTTGCCTAGAACGGAATGCATATCTGCACCGCTTTTCCAATAAGCTATACCGTTAATTCCACACATTCGTTAAGGCCTTTAATGTTGAGACGAAGGTAAAACAGGAAGTCTATGATTTCATCATACTGAGAATAGAATCTGCATATTGTTTTGCGTCGAGCTTGAGTCCTAGTGATCTGCTGATTTCTCCCATAGCCTGCAACTCTTCATTCGTTGATTTACTCACTTCTTCAAATAGCTCAATGATGCCATTCTCCGTGTTATTTTCGAGTAGCCACCCATTCTTTTCTCTAAGAAGGGCTGTTCGCGCTCCGACCTTATTTGACAATACTAAAGGATAGCCAGCCACTGCGAATTCATTTACAACGACACCCCAAGGTTCGTATAGACTTGGCAGGACGAAAATATCACCATCCAGCATGGCCTGCTCCATCTCAGCGGGCTGTTGGAAACCATGATGAATAATTTGCGGGTGTTGAATGCGCGAGTCGAAAAGTGGACCAGTGCCAAAACAATGCAATTGATCCACTCGGTTTTCTTTTGTAACCCAAGTAACAAAGGCCTGACAAAGAGATTGAATATTCTTTTCTGGGGCATATCTACCCACATAATACCATTTTCTTATTGCACTATTTCGCAGTGCTCTTTTCTCATAAACTCTGCTGAAGCGATCCGTTTCACAGATATATGCGCCTTGCTTGATTTCATTTTCTCGAAATCCAATCTTCTTCGCAAATTGAAATTGTTCCGCTCCTGGTACGAATGCATAATCGAAATGACCACGTATGAAAAGCCTTAGATACTTCGTTCGTAATTCGTCTTTAAGCCCCCCTTCCCATTGCTTGTCGAACCCTAGCAAAGAAGGAATATGTCTATTTGCAGCAACAGCTTTTATGTATTCTTTATCTGACCATCCTCCACAAAAGATTAGATCATACTTAGAATCAGCAATATGTTGAGATAATTGGCCATCTGAGAAGGTACTTCTATCGAACCGATTTATTTTTCTACTAAATTCGAAACGGAAAGGAGCCTCGCTCTTTACGGGATACGCAATAATATCAATTTGCACATCATGATTATCAGCAAGATAATTCAGTGCATGCACGACATAGCCTGCCAATTCTCGATATAAGACGACCATTCTTTTCATAGAGATCCTTAACTACCCGCAAATATGAACATTTTAAGATACCAAGACTGGATGCGACCTCAAGTAATTGAGATGTTCGCTCAGGAATATGGCATTGACCCTGTTCAATTTGAGCATCAGTTCATCGAGTTTTATGAATCTCCGTTTCAAAAAGACCATTGTGTGCGAATCGTTGCAGAAGAAGACGGTAAAATCGGAGGCTTCCAATCTTTCTTCTATTGGCCTATAGCACACAAGGAAAAAACAATTCGGGCTTTTCAAAGCGGAAATAGTTTAGTACATCCCGATTTTCGAGGCAAGGGACTTTTTGCGAAAATGCTTGACTGGATTCATTTACCAGAAAACAATATTGCGCTCGACCTACTTATTGGTTTTCCTGTGGAAGCTAGCTACAACTCATTTATTCGAAACAAATGGAAGAATCCATTTAATCTGCAGTGGTATATTAAGCCAATGCGTCCTGTGAGTTCCATGCTTAGCCGCCCTGCGGAAAAACTATCAAAGAAGTTTGGACCAAGGACTCCTAAAAGAATAGCACTATCACCTGACACTTTCTTTGTTGAGCAACAAGTAGACTTCGATAAATATCGTTTTCAGTTCCAGCAAGGACATTATCACCGATTTGAATATTCAGAATCGGCCAATCATGTGCTTTTTGAGTTCAAAATCCAAACTCGTAAGAAGTACATAAAAGAATTGATCATCGGGAAAATTTGTCCAACATCAACTGAGAAACCCTTTATCCAAAGGGCATTTAAGTCATTTATAAAAGAAATAAATAGAACCACTGCTGTGGCTTTTGTTTCTATTGCCATTAATGATCATTCTGAGCAACAGCAATTGATCATTGAAGAGCTGGGCTTTAAAAAAATTGATCGAAAAATTTACTTCATTGCGAAAGGCCCATTGGCAGATCAGATTTTAGATTGGTCAAATTGGTGGATGGGACGTGCAGATATAGATACTTGGTAATATGAAAAGAGCACTCATTCAACTATATAAATCTGTACTTGGCTATACCGAACGATTGTTCGGTAGTGCACCTTCAAAGAGCGAGCTTATCGTTGCATGCATGCACTCCACACCAGCAGATCGATTATCTGATTTTGAAATGCTTGTTGAAAGACTCCATAGTAGGTTCACCTTCCTTGACCCATCAGACCTTCCCCTTTATTTAGAAAATCCAAATCACTTTAATGATGGGCCGTACTTTCTTTTCACATTTGACGATGGTTTGTCCAACAATTTAGACTCGGCTAAAATTCTCGCAGCACATAAAATAAAAGCTATCTATTTTGTAGTCCCTGATTTCATTGATGCAATAGATCCGGAATCCTATTACCGAACATACATTCGCCCTCTTGTAGACACACGGATTGATCATCAAATAAATGATGTGACCTCGATGTCGTGGAGTGAGATTTCAGCACTAAAAGACATGGGTCATAGTATCGGAAACCACACCCGAACACATCGTCTCCATCAGGGCATGTCACAGAAAGAAATTGAAACAGAACTTGACTACACAGATCAAAAAATTCAAGAAAATATTGGTGTGAAGCCTTTGTTTTTTGCCTCACCTAATAACACATTAGACAGCGTTGGAAGTATTGCGGCTTCAATCATTTCAAAAAATCAATACTATCACTTCACTACCATTCCGGGTTTGCATAGCAGCGGTGAAAACCCCAAGAACTGGGTTTATAGAAGAAATATAGAAGTCCATTGGGGAAAAGGCGCTATTGAATTTGCGCTTGGCTCTTTTGATTTATCGCGATGGCAAAAGCAGCGATTCGCTCTTTCTCTTCTTCTTCGCGCTTCTCATCACGATACTTCCAGTTCTCTTTAGCGATATAGTAGTACATCCAAAGGAAGAAAGGAAATCCATTCAAGAAATAGTGTCCTTGGCGAACGAGGTACAACACTATGATAATCATCGTCGCATTTGACATTACCCAAAGTTCCGTGTCATGGGTTCTTTGCTTGGGCACCCAACATCTAACAAGTAGGAAAAACATTAGCGACAATCCGTATAAGCCCGTTTCAGACATCAAGCGCAACGCCATGGAGTTTGCATCCATCTTATTGAAGTCGATATCAACCGCACCTTCTAGATTTGTCAAACTGTACTTGTCAAATGCCGTAGGGTGCGACCCGAGTCCGGTTCCAAGAATTGGGTTTCGTTTGAAATTTTCAAGCGCGACGTGATAGTTATTGTACAATACGAAACTACTACCATTGATTTGATAGCTCTGATAGTTACCAGTGGAGAAGATCTCCGTAGTACCATCGTAGCGATCTCGGAATTCATCCACGTTTTCGTAGCTATAGTTGAAGAGCAAAATAGAAAGGGGGACAAAGACAATTGCGTATCTGAAGAATCCGAAGTTGATCAACAAAAGAAGAATTGCTAAGAATATACCGATGATACCCACGCTCGAAAACGTTACACAATAGGCGATTATGATTAGCGCACTTTGTCTTCGCGTTACGAAAAGTGGGTCCTTTACAGCCCAGTTATAAATGGCTACGAAAAAGGCTGGGCCTATACTTGCGGCGAAGTAAGCCGGCTCACTAAATACCGAATTTACACGAATACCAACACCTCCCCTTACAACGTTCCATTTGTTGAACACCCAGTGAAAATCGTATCCAGGTTTGAAGCCTACCCAAAAAGATACCAGCTGCATCAAGCCAATGAGTGAAATAATATAGGCGGCGATCATGTAATACTTGAAAAGCTGTTTCAAGTTGAATTGAAACAATTCAAGCACGTAGTGATAGAATAATACAGATGAAAAGAATCCAATAAAGATTTTGTAAAACTGTCCCGCAGTATTTAATCCGATTGCAGTGTATGTCACACCAGCTATGAATAGCGGAATGAAGAGCAATACTGGCGCACGAGGCACTCCATATTTTACGAAGAAAACTGGGAAGAATAATGCGAAAATCGCATAACTGAAGTAGGCCTCAAAGGGAGTCGTAAAGAAGCGATAAGAGCTAATGAAGATGCTCAGGAAAATACTTATTACAACGAACCATCTAAACATTGAACTCTATTTTGCATTTTCACCACTAATCACGTGGCTAACCGCCTTCTTTCTTCTAATAAACGGCAACTCTAGATACTTGTAACTCAGCGCAGATACTAGAATAGTTAAAGAAAGCACTGCAAGATAAACAACAATAGACTCCATTGGATTCAAATCATTATTAAAGTGGAGTGTATTCTTGGCAAAGTGAAGGACCGCTGCAATAATCATCATATGATACATGTATATACCAAATGATATTTTTCCAAGAAAATCTAAAAACTTGTTTTCCAATTTGACAAAGCAATTCGGGTTGGTAGAAACATTGAGTATGATTACCAATGAGCATATAGAGTAAAGAATATGCACCCCGTTTTGTAGGAACTTCGGAACGATCATAATCATTATAGGAATGATCAAGATGGAAAGAATAAAAACCAATGGATGGTATACCACTTTCAAAATGCGATCCTTTTTGTAATAAAGAACATAAGCTCCAAGTCCGCCCAAGGACATACATTCAAGCTTAGACATGGCAAAAAACTTTTTGAGAACGCCCATCCAGAAGCCCGAAATTTGAGAAGAAAACAATAGAACTCCGAGTTTGAAGACTATGATTACACCAGTGAACACGAGGATTGTTCTCAGAATGTTTTTTGATTTTTTCATAACCCATGGCCAAATCAAATAGAACTGCTCCTCCACTCCAATAGACCAAAGCTGTCCGATATTGGGTACAGCTAAGAACATAGAAAAAGCTAGATTTGGAAGAAAGAACAAAAACAAGAAGAAATTTTCCCAGTAATAAAGTTCGAATGCCCTTGATTGCACGCGTACATCAAACAACGAAAAATTTGGTAGTACGAAGAAACCTAGAATGAAAATTAAAAAATAGAGAGGCCAAATTCTCAGTATCCTTCGCATATAAAACTCTTTGATACGGATGACACCTGTGGTTTCCTTTTCAACGAAAAGCAGGTAAGTAATGAGAAAACCTGAGAGCACGAAAAAGAACACCACTCCTAGCGGACCGCTATTAGAGATGAATGGGGTTACCCAACTGATTTCTCTTCTAAATACAGCCTCTAGAGGTGTGGAATAGCTCAACTTCTCTAGGTCTAACCAGTGACTTCCATATCCTAAGAACTTTTTTATGAGTTCAATGTGAGTGAAAATTACCGCAACTGCTGCAATAAATCGAAGTCCGTTGAGTCCAGGAAAATAAACTCGCGTCTTGCTCATTACTTTATTAAGGCGATGCGAATTTAGCTATTCACCCTTGACTTTTCTATGTTTCGTTCAGTTAATTCTATGATCTTTTCCCATAAAAACTGATCCTTTACCTTTTGAATCGCATTATTACCCTTGGCTTGAATTGCGCTGTGAGTTTCATTCACAGCAGTTTGTATTGATTCCTTAAGCGCTTCCGTATCGCCTGGGGCAATGAGCCATCCCGTAGAATCATCCACCAATCGATCCACCGCGCCCACTGTTGTAGCTATTACAGCCATCCCTCTTGACATCGCTTCTAGTATCACGTTCGGCATACCTTCGGAATGAGAAGGACATAAAAGCACGTGACATTCGTCCATGATTTCTATGATTTTATCTGCTTCCTTAATTTCTCCGTGATAAATGATATCCTTTCGCTTAAAGCGCTTCGAGTGATCTATAGGACCAATGAAATGAAACTCAACTTCACTGTTTTCCTCTCTACTCAAAATTGCAGCGTGCAGCTCCTCAATACCCTTGCGGCGTTCGTATCTTCCTATAAATAAAAATTTCCTTGGAGTAGTGCTACGTGTTTTTTGATTTGCAATCCAATGCGCTTCGATTCCTGTTGGAACCTCCACGATTCGGTTAGGGTCAACACCTATGCGCTTTATCACTTCTGTGATTTTAGAGCCATAAGAGAAAACTACATCCGCATGCTGAGAGATCCACTGTACCGTACCTTTCAGTAGATATTTTTTCAACTTCATGGTGAAGCTTCCCCCTGGTTGAAACATTTCATATCCATGAAACTTCACACCAATTGGCGGTAGTTTTTTTCCTTTTAATTTTTGTGCGATGAAATACCAACCTGTAAATCCTTTGGTATAGATAAAGTCAAAGGAATCAATCTCCTTTTGCACTGCGTCAAAAGCCTTATTTGAAAACTGATAGGAGGACTTTAAATAATGCCCCGGTAAGAATCCACTTGGCGGAAAATACAGTGTGATAATCTTTAGAGAAGCCTCTTGTAAAAGCCCCATTGATTCGCGTATTTCCTCATGTGATGGCTTATTGGTGCCGCTTGGCAAACAATGAATCATCGTTACATCATGCCCTCTAAGTGCCAAATATTTGATCAATCCAGCAGAGTGCTTTTGCATCCCTCCCACTACGTATGGACTGATACCGTCAGTTACTACCAGTATCTTCATGATATTTTCGAAATAATACTAGCACCCACATGTTTCCATAGGTGCTCATTCTTAACCTTTGATTCAAATGCCTCTCCCGCTCTCTTGCACTCTTCAGAAGATTGCAATGAAAACTCCAATGCGCTTACTAAATCCTCGTCGCTATTCTTCAACAACCACCCATGTTTTTTATCCTCCATCACATCTCGCACGGGCTGTGTATTTGGAGCTATAATATATTTCCCGAACAATCCATATTCGAAAATTTTCACCGGAGAGCCGTACCAATTTGAGTCCGCCATTACAGTCACATCCATCAAAGAAATGTATGTTGAAACATCCTTGTGAGGTACGTTTCCTGTAAAAATGACCTCACTAGAAACATTCAAATCAATCGCTAGCTGCTGTAACTCTGCCAGCACTTCTCCGTCACCAACAATAAGAAGTTTAGCTTTTAAATGAGAATGCTTCGACACTACCGACGCAAAACTTTTTATCAATTTATCTACCCCATGATAAGGAAAAATAGACCCCACAAATCCTATGACCCGATTACCGTTAAACTTTGAAATCATTGATTCTCTCAATGCTTGATTTATATCTAAAAAAGAGAGGTTCACGGCATTCGGAGTAACAATAATCTTTTCAGAAGACACATTATGTTTTCTTTCAAAATAATCTTTCATAGCTGAAGAAACCACAATGATTTGTGAAGCCAGTCGAGACTGTTTTTTCTCTGCTGTTTCAGTAAAAGAAGAAAAGACACCTGATCCCGACATTGCCTTTATTTCCTCAGGGTACGGAGCGTTTAATTCTAAGAAAATAGGAATATCATTTCTATTAGCCAACTCCACTCCTGCAGTCATGAATGCATATCCTCTTTCATAGATAAAATCTGGTTGTACATTCAAAATTGCTCCTTGCAATTGAGCCATCATCTTTTGATTGTGCATCAGTAATCGCCATTCTTTTAAAGACTCCCAGAGTAGTTTTGGAATGAATTTTTTCCATGACTTTTTTGAAAAACGGATAGCTGTCTGACCCGGCTCCATTTCTTCTCCCCCTGCAATGAATGTATGCACTTCATAGCCTTCATCACGAAAAGCCTTTATTACTTCTCGCATGTGCGTACCCGGCCCGCTTGGCGCTGCCAAGTTGAGATGTGGATGAGTCGAGACATATAAAATTCGCTTCTTCAATTCTTTTGATTCAATTTATCATTTCGATATCCAATCAAATTTTTCTTAATGAAAAATTGATCTTCACTCAAAGATGAAATTTCACTTACCTGATCTTCTAAACCTTTTACATCCTCGAATGTAATTGCATTCAGCGAGCTATTTTTCATAGGAAAATTCTGAATACCATAATTACAGATGATAGTCTTGTAACCCGCGTGCAATCGCTCGTACACGATCGTAGAAAATGTTGACACCCCAATGTCTGCTTGCTCAAATGCATGAGAAGAAGGAGTATTCAAATCAGAAAATCTCCAATTAAAACCACTAAACAATTTTTCGTAATGCAATTGAGTATCCTTCCAATTCTGCCTTGATTTTTCTCGTGGATGAGCAAAAATCACTAACGAAAAATTCGGGTGTAGTTGTAAAAAATCCTTGATTAATACCACGCATTGATCTTCAGCTCCTGCTAGATTCATCTCCGTTTGCACATGTCCTAGTTTCAATCTGAGCCAACTACCGTGTGAATAAAAACCCATTGTCTGCAAAGCAGTACTTGGTCTATTGTCTAAATAGCGTTGAATATACCCATAAGCCTTTTCAGGTCCCCATCTTAGTACTTTATCAAAGCGCATTGTATCGCTAAAAACAACTTTTTCTTCATCATGATATGGTGTGCTGAAAACGACTTCATCGCAAATCATTATACGGTTCCAAGTACCCAGCGGCCCCGATGAAGGAATGAAAGCAACTTTTACTCCTGCTTGCTTCAACAACAATGATTGCAGATTAGAGTCTACTTCAAATGGAACAAAATTGTAGACCTTCTCAATTCCGAAGCGCTCTACTTTTTTCAATAAAAAATAGTTCACTTGTGCTGCTCGAAGGAGCAAAGCTAAGTTCACTCGCTTCTTTGAAAAGAAACAGCGAAGAGTGATGGTTAATGCAAATAAGTGAAAAGCAAATTTATCCGTACCAGAAATTTCTTCCCATGCATTGATTTCATCTCTTGAAAAAACACAGCCAACATCACCACCATTTGAATATTGAATGTACTCTACCACTGCCTTCGAAGAAGGCATTCCTCCTAGTGAAACTAGGATTTTCGAATCACTTAATTTTTTAAATCCAGATGATTCAACCTTCCATCTTCTGTTGGCGCGAACCCACTCTCTTAATCCAATCAATCTATCATTTGTAGATTCGGATGTCAACTGAAATGAACGTCCGTTAAGTAGGCAATTGCCCGCCAATCCTTTGTCCGTATTACCTTTTGAGGCCTTCAAACATTCCTTCATAAAACGAAGGAGCGTATTCATATCTATGCTCTTCTGACTCATTTTTTCAAAAGAGATTTTATTTTTTCCGCAAATTCAAAACCACCAACACGCATTAATGCGTGGAACAATTTCCCTGTTGCTGGTGATCTTTGAACAGTATATTTTCCTTTAATAAACTCCTCATAAACACCTTTTGCTTCTTCAGGGCAATGGGGATATGCGATATGTATCGTGTCAAAAAATGATTGGTAATAAAAGTCGCGATTTGTATCAAATTCACCCACATGATTTATTTGAAGCTCGTTAAAAATCTGTTTGCGCAAATTCAAATAATTCAACCATCTCCCCTTAGGATCAGATGTAGAAATTTGTCCACTGGGTCGGTCCAAAACCACTGTCATTATTTGATCATCGATCACAACATTTTTTCCTGCTTTCATTAATCGAAACATCAAGTCGTATTCTTGACTACTGGATAGTTTCGTATTCCAACCACCAATGGATTTTACATCATTTGTATTGAACAAAGCGCAGGATGTGATGCCTAGTCTTGTAATAAAAAGTCCTTTCCAAATATTTTTTTCTGGAAAAATTGGTAGTTCTCCCGACAGCCCTTTTCTAATATATGGTGCTACCAGTATGCTGTTTTCCGATAATAAACCTACTTGATGAATAATCTTGCCTTCTAAAAGCCGATCGTCTGCATCTAAAAATTGAATGTACTTACCAATTGCTAGTGCCAATCCCTTGTTTCTTGCATGATTCGCCCCCTTTTCTTTCTCCTCCGTGATTACCAATTCGGGAAATTCAGACTTCAGTTTTTGTAAGATTAAAACAGTTTGATCTGTACTGTTATTGTCTACACAAATGACTTGTAGATTCACCTTTTGTTGAAAGACAGAGCGGATACAATCTTCAATGTACTCAGCAACATTATAGCACGGAATGACTACTGACACTAAGTCTTCGTTTATTGCACTACTCATTCCGTTTTCTATCACAATTAATAACGCTGTAATGTTGAATCCACTTCATCAATCCAGGCAAGAATACCCCCTTTTAGATTGAACAGATTATTATATCCGTGTTCTTCTTGAAGAAAGCGAATAATATTAGCGCTTCTCACGCCACTACGGCAATGGACTACTACTTTTCCTTGTGATGGAATATCAGACCATCGCTCGCCAATGATAGACATTGGTATGAGCTCGCCACCGATGTTGCAGATGTCAAATTCATTTTGTTCCCTCACATCAATGAGCCAAAAGGCTTCGCCTTTTTCCATCATTTCGTGAAGTTCCTTTACAGAACATTCGTTTACCATGGTTTGAGAGGTAGAATTAGTACTGAGACAAAAGTCGAGATTATTATTCAATTCCCTTCTATCTATTTGCAGATCCCTCAATGGATTTTTTGGATGAGGTAGCACTTTTGTGAGTTGAATTTCAAACGAGAGTAAGTCAAGTTGAAGTAAAACACCCGTCAATCTTGGACTCCCGAGTATAATATTGATAACTTCTCTTGCCTGAATATTACCAATAATAGAAGTAGAAGTTCCTAAGACCCCTTCTATTTCACAATTCGGCGTCAATTCCTCTGATGGTGGAAATGGGAAAATATCCCTCAGGTTTGGGCCGTTTTCATAATTGAAAACCGAAACTTGTCCAAGATCCTTGTAAACAGCTCCAAATACCAATGGCTTTGATAATTCGAAACAAACATCGTTGATGATATATCTAGCATTGAAATTGTCCGTTGCGTCGACGATTACATCAAAATCCGAAATCGCTTTCTCCGCATTTTCATTGCACAGAAACTCAGGAATAGCTTCTACCGCAATCATGGAGTTTCGCTTTTTCACAAAATCCGCTAGAGATTGAGCCTTGTTTGAGCCGATCTGTGATTCTTCAAATGCCCACTGTCTTGAAAGATTCTGTTCTTCAATATGATCAGCATCCATGATGCAAATGTTGCCCACACCTGCAGCAGCCAGCGAAGTAACAATAGGGCAACCTAAACCACCAGCACCAATTACTAGAACTGATGCTTTTGATAAAAGCTCTTGGCCTTGAGAGCCTATTGACTCTAAGGAGACTTGTCGCAGATATCTGTAGCTATTTTGCACTGATTAAGTTGATATTGGGAGTGCAAGGTAGATTTTGAGACACATAATTGTGCTTGAAAATGCTAAAATTACCAACGATTCACACATTGCACTAGAACCCATTCTTTTGATTATCAGTAACTTTAATTACATTTGACGACTGTCAAAAGTGTTGAGTTTTAAAATTTTGTTTGCAAAGTGCCGAAAACATTTACTTTTGACGCCGCATTTAACCATTAAAAATTTTTACAATGTCTGAAATCGCAAAGAAAGTCACCGCTATCATCGTAGATAAGCTTGGTGTTGACGAAGCAGAAGTAACACGTGAAGCAAGCTTCACAAATGATCTTGGTGCAGATTCTTTGGATACGGTTGAACTCATCATGGAATTTGAGAAAGAGTTCAATATCGCTATTCCAGATGATCAAGCTGAAAAGATTGCCACAGTAGGTCAAGCAGTTGACTACATCGAGGCGAACAGCAAGTAATAACTGAATTTTCATCCTTTCCGCCTATGGAGCTCAAAAGGGTTGTTGTAACAGGACTTGGAGCGCTCACGCCACTTGGAAATAATGTCAATGATTATTGGCAGGGTTTGATTAATGGTGTAAGCGGAGCCAATCTTATTACCCGTTTCGACGCGTCCAAGTTTAAGACTCGTTTTGCGTGTGAACTAAAGAATTTCAATATTGAAGATCATATTGAAAGGAAAGATGCACGCAAAATGGACCCTTATACTCAGTACGCTATGGTAGTAGCCAAAGAGGCTATTATCGATTCTGGCCTTGACCTTGAAGCGGTCAACAAAGATCGAGTGGGTGTAATTTGGGGATCAGGAATTGGTGGACTCTATACCTTCCAGGAAGAGTGCTTCAATTTCGCTAAAGGAGATGGAACACCACGTTTCAATCCTTTCTTCATTCCAAAAATGATTGCAGATATCGCCTCTGGGCATATCTCAATAACTTATGGATTTAGAGGCCCTAACTACACAACTGTTTCAGCTTGTGCTTCTTCAACCAACGCATTGGTAGACGCTTTCAACTATATCCGTTTGGGTAAAGCTGATATGTTTATTAGCGGAGGATCTGAGGCAGCCATCACAGAGGCTGGAGTGGGTGGATTCAACGCATTGAAAGCACTTTCCGAGAATAATGATAACTTCTCGACTGCTTCTCGTCCATTCGACCAAACCAGAGATGGTTTCGTACTTGGTGAGGGCGCGGGATGTATCATTCTCGAGGAGTATGAACATGCGAAAGCTCGCGGAGCGAAAATCTACTGCGAACTTGTAGGCGGCGGAATGTCTGCTGATGCTTACCACATCACTGCTCCACACCCAGAGGGTATTGGTGCGCGCAATGTGATGAGATACGCATTGGAAGATGCTGGCATGTCTCCAGAAGAAATCGATTATGTAAATGTTCACGGAACTTCTACTCCTCTTGGGGATGTTCAAGAAGCGCGCGCTATTCAAAGCGTATTCGGTGAGCACGCATTCAAATTGAATATTTCTTCAACGAAATCAATGACTGGTCACCTCCTTGGAGCTGCCGGTGCCATTGAATCGATAGCGACAATCCTCGCTATTAAATATGGAATCGTGCCTCCTACCATCAACTTTACTACTCCTGATCCAGAACTTGACCCGAATTTGAATTTCACTTTCAATCAAGCTCAAAAACGTGAAATCCGCGCAGCTATAAGCAACACTTTTGGCTTCGGAGGACACAATACATCGGCAGTATTCAAGAAGATCTGATGCGTTGGAATTTCTCGTCTCTTTTTAAGAAGAAAAATAGTAATCACCAAATAAAGGCGTTCGTTTCGAGCGCCTTTGGTATTTCTATTCGTGACACAGGTTTATACGAGCAAGCATTGCGTCATAGCAGCGCTGCGCAAAAAATAAAACCCGGTCTTAAGAATAGTAATGAACGGCTCGAGTTCTTGGGCGATGCCGTGCTCGACGCCATCGTAGCACATTACCTCTACAATAAATATCCAACCATAGCAGAAGGCGAACTCACGAAAATGAAAAGCAAAGTGGTGCGTCGTGAAAACCTCAATATGATTGGCTATACACTCCATGTAGATCAAATGCTCGATTTAAATCTCGGCCGACAAGAGATGCACGACTCTATTGTAGGTAATGCTATGGAAGCATTGATTGGCGCCATTTACGTTGATAAAGGCTATGTGGTCACAAGAGATATCATCTTAAAACTCTTGAAACAACACGGTCTCGATACTCGTGTCCACGACGACATCGACTACAAGAGTAAACTCCATGAGTGGAGTCAGAAATACAAACGCATCATCGAATTCAAGGTACTCTCTCATCGCAATGAAGGCGGAGCGAGTCATTACGAAGTGGCACTCTACATAGATGATAAAGAATACGGTCGTGGTCAGGGGGGATCGAAAAAAGTAGCTGAACAAAAAGCCGCCAAACAAGCCAACGATTCATTATTCAGGGCTTAAGTCTTAGGCTGTATATTCGCAGCACAAAAGAATTACACGATGTACGGAAAAATGAAAGATCATCTGCAACAAGAATTGCAGTCGATTCAAAACGCGGGTCTCTATAAAAGAGAGCGTATCATTATCACACCGCAAGATGCTGTTATCAAAACAGATGATGGCAATGAAGTACTAAACTTCTGCGCTAATAACTATCTAGGACTATCGAGTCATCCTGTAGTTTTAGAGGCATCTAAAAAAGCCATTGATACCCATGGTTTCGGAATGAGCAGTGTTCGCTTCATCTGCGGAACTCAAGACATTCATAAAACACTCGAGCAAAAAATAGCTGAGTTCCTACATACCGAAGACACCATTCTTTACGCGGCTGCATTCGATGCAAATGGTGGGGTTTTCGAGCCACTTTTAGGAGAACAAGACGCAATTATTAGTGATGAGTTAAACCACGCTTCTATCATTGACGGTGTTCGTTTATGTAAGGCACAACGATATCGTTATAAAAACAATAACATGGAAGACCTCGAAGCACAATTAAAAGCTGCTTCAGGTGCGCGTTTCAAGTTGATCGTAACAGATGGCGTATTCTCAATGGATGGCTATGTCGCTCAACTCGATAAAATCTGCGACCTCGCGGATCAATATGATGCAATGGTGATGGTAGATGAATGTCATGCCTCTGGCTTTATTGGTAAAACAGGGCGTGGAACAATAGAATTAAAAAACGTGCTTGGTCGTGTAGATATCATCACTGGTACACTAGGTAAAGCATTAGGTGGTGCCATGGGCGGGTTTACCACTGGCCGTAAAGAAATCATCGAGCTTTTACGCCAACGATCTCGTCCGTATCTTTTCTCTAACTCCCTCGCACCATCAATAGTTGGAGCTTCGATTGCCGTTTTTGATTTATTGTCAAAAACCACTGAGTTACGTGATAAATTGGAAAGCAATATCACACAGTTCAAAGAAGGTATAAAAGCAGCGGGATTTGATATTAAGGATGGCGACTCTGCGATTGTTCCAGTAATGTTATACGATGCGAAGTTGTCTCAAGATTTTGCTGACGCATTATTGAAAGAAGGAATTTATGTTATTGGGTTCTTTTATCCTGTAGTACCGAAGGACCAAGCGAGAATTCGCGTGCAGCTTTCTGCAGCGCATGAGCCAGCGCACATCGACAAAGCAATTGCAGCGTTCACGAAAGTTGGAAAACAACTAGGTGTGTTGAAATAAGTAAACATGCAAAAAGAAAATATATTGATTGTAGGCCAAGGCATTGCTGGAAGTGTCTTGGCCTTTCAATTTCCTGAGGATCGGTTTCATGTTACAATTTTAGATGACGGCCATCTCTCCTCTTCGAGTATGGTGGCTGCCGGTATGTGGAATCCACTGTCATTTAAAAAGCCTTCTATTGGCTGGAACTCTGAGCAATTGCTAGATTCAGCGCGATCAGCTTACGGCAGAATATCAGAGAAATTAAAGATTGATTTTTTTTATTTTTTACCACTAAACCGAATCTTTCCAGATCAAAGAAGTGCGAATGACTGGGATGATAAATCAACCGAACGAACGTTCGGTCAGTTTGTAATAAACAATTACGGTAAGAAGCTACATGCCTTGGTAAAACAACCATTTGGGCATGGTACCGTGAATCATGCAGGGTGGTGTGACTTACCAAAATTACTGAACACATCCCGTGATTTTTTTTCTAAAAAAAATCAATTAATAGAAGGCACATTCGATTCAAATAAACTTCATTTTGATGAAGATGTCTGGAGTTATGATGGAATAAAATATAACCGCATCATCCTGGCTATTGGCTCTAAAAACAGCACAGTAAGCTACTTCGATTGGGTACCGCTGTATCCTAATAAAGGCCAAGTTTTAACTGTTCGACCAAAAGAGTATTACTCTGAAGAAATACTAAATTACGGCAATTTCGTATTACCTATTGGTGACGGTAAATACCGTGTTGGTGGTACTTACGAGTTCAACGACCCCAATCCCAGTGTCACCGAAGAATCGAAGCAAAAGCTTCTCAATAAACTCCAGTCAGTTATTTCAGACGAATTTGAGATCGTTGATCAAAAGGCGGGCTATCGCCCGACCATACCAGATAGACGCCCTACCGTGGGAGAGCATCCGAACATAAAAAATCTTTATTTGTTTAATGGGTTTGGATCCAAGGGAGTGATGTATGCACCTGATGCTGCAAGGCAACTAGTAGATTTCATTATGCATGGAACACCCATAGACACCGACATCTCTGTTAGGAGATATTTTAAATCATAAACGTCTTATTTAGATTGTTTAATTTTAACGGTGTAATTAGTTAGAGGTAAAATAGAATCAGTAATTTTGGTAAGCTAAAATTTAAGAACATGCTAAATAAAAAGATAGAAAAAGCCTTGAACGATCAAATCAAGGTAGAAGCAGAAAGCAGTCAGGCTTATCTCGCTATGGCAAGCTGGGCTGAGCGTGCAGGCCTTTCTGGCACCGCTGCATTTTTGTACAAACACAGTGATGAAGAGCGTCAACACATGTTGAAGCTCGTTAAATTCGTTAACGATCGTGGCGGTCAAGCTGTGATCCCAGAATTAAAGCAACCAGCAAAAGATTACAAAACACTACAAAATGTATTTGCTCTATTGTTAGAACACGAGACAAACGTGACCAACGAAATCAATAGTGTGGTGGATGTTTGCTTAAAAGAGAAGGACTACACCACACACAACTTCATGCAGTGGTATGTATCTGAGCAAATTGAAGAAGAGACCCTTGCTCGCAATATCCTCGATAAATTGAAATTAGTGGGTAATGACAATGGTGCGATGTATATGTTTGACCGCGATCTATTGGCAGTTGCGGCAGCACCTGAAAGCGAAAAATAACCCTCTTTAAAAATATTAAAAGCCTCGTAAACAGATATTTACGAGGCTTTTTGTTTTAACACCCGTAGGTGAAGAACAATAGTTGCTCTCAGTCTTGAGCTGTTTTGGTGTTAGTACTTTTGGTAGACCGCTAATTATTGCCCTTTCTAATCCATGAGAGCTCGTCTTTATGCAATCTGCGCTTTATTCCTACTCCTAATTGGGGGTTATTCCGCGCGTGCACAAAAACTAGACGAGAGTGATACACGGGCCTTGATTCATGCTAATTTCATGTATCAATTCGCTACCAATTGTAATTGGCCGGCAGAGTCTAAAAAAGGTAAATTCTATATTGGAGTATTAGGCAATGCTGATGTTTTTGAGGCTGCAAAAGAAAAATTCGGTGCAAAACCAGTAGGTAGCCAGATTATCGAAGTAGTATCACTCACCGAGATACCCACCACACAGTTATTTCACATCATTCTAGTCGATAAAAGCAAGAAAGCCGAACTCCCTAAGGCCCTGCGTGAATTGAAAAACAAAAGTACACTCATCGTTACCAACTGGGAAGGTGCACTATCAACAGGTGCTCATATCAATTTCAAATCACTTGATGGCAGCATCCGGTATGAAATGAACGAGAATGCAATTCTCGATCGAAAGATCACCCCAGGTGTAAAGATTATACAATGGAAAGTAGGCTAATATGAAAAAAGGGATCTACATATTGCTTTGCATTCTCTGGGTTACCATTCAGAGCGCAGCACAATCTACACATCCACTCACGGATGAGGCCACTCGCCTATTCGATCAAAAGGATCTCAAGTCTGCTCAAACTATTATTCAAAAAGCGCTAAACGACCCAAAAGAAAAAGGAGATTCATATACTTGGTATGTAGCAGGATTTATCCAAAAAGAAATTTATAAAGCCAGCGAAACCAATAACAGAACCAGCCCAGCCCGTAAGGAGGCAGTGAGACTCTTGGAAAAATCAATCGTGCTCGACTCCAAACGCGAGCACACCGAAATGAGCCATGCCGCTTTGCGTTATCTTGCCGTTAGCTATTTCAATGATGGACTTACCCGAACAAGAGAAATCACAAAAGAATCTGCTCATGAGCCAGAAGAACTTTACACAGAGTTCCGCAGAATCATGCGCATTATAAATCCCTCTGCAGACTTCAATGAATACGATAAGCAAATCTTCAAGGCATTAGGAGAAGCTCACTATAGCATGTGGGAAAACGATTCAAAAGATGCGGCAGCAGCAGCGAAGGCAAACGAGTATTTTCAAAAAGTATTGATCATTGATGATAATGACTGTGAAGCTTTATTCGACCTTGTCATTCTCAATTACAATCAAGGAGTTTACAAGATCAGATCTATTGATTTAAATACTGATCTAAGTGACCTCATACCCATGCAAGAATCTGCAATTCGATACTTCAACATTGCATTACCTTATGCGGAAAAATGCTTCGAGAATTGTCCTAAGAAAGTAGAATACTATAAAGGCCTAATGTTTTGTAATCGATCTCTCGGAAAAGAAGAAAGATATCTTGAGCTTAAAAATGAGCTTGAGCAATTTGTGCAAAATCAGAAGAGATAAAAATGAAGTTTAGATTTTCCATATCACGAAGAATAACATTAGGCTTTGGTCTATTTATCCTGGTTGTGGCAATTCTATTCCTCATCACTACGTCTACCCTCCGTCAAAGCAGAGCCATCAACGAGCGTATCAACCAAAACTTTGTACCCTCACTCTATGCATTGCAAGAACTCGACAACCGCTTGATGCGAAGTCAGGACCTCGGCAGACAATGGGCCTTTGTGCAGCGACTAGAAGACGATCAGGAGCGACTAGAGATGACGATGTTGTGTGAGAAAATTATTCCTGCACAATTATTCAAGCTCAATGAATGTTCGGTTGGTTGGAATCAACAAGACCGCAAGTTGCACGAACAACTCGTACATAATGTACGTCAGTTACTAGCTCATTATTCATCCATCCAAAAACTGCTTCCTTCGTTTGATAGTTATAGTGATCCATTGGCTACTATGGATGCAGAATCCTACTTTCTTGAAGGTGGCCAAATACCGCAGACTTACGCCAATATCCGATCTACGATTGATCAATTGATTCAGCATCAGCAGCAATACATGGATAGCGATATCGCTCTAATGAATAATTCATTTGATCAATTGAAAATGCTATTGATCAATATCTCCATTAGCGTAATTGTTGCTGGTATTTTCATTGCATTCTTTACTTCACGTTCAATCGTAAAACCGATTAATTCTCTTCGAAGAAAACTGTCCAACCTATCATTGGGTATATACTCTCTTCACCCCACCAAAGCTGGGAATGACGAAATTGGAGATATGGCCGTAGCGGTGAATAAACTCATCACCAATTTTGAGAAAACAAAAGAATTTTCGATCAATGTAGGTGCTGGTAATTTTGACGTTCAATTCGAGCCCTTGAGCGATCATGATGAAATGGGAAAATCGCTTCTCCGAATGAGAGATGATCTCCTTTCCTATCGGAGTGAGATGGAGCAAAAAGTGCAGCAACAAACTCAAGAGATTCGGAAGCAAAAAGAAGAAGTCGAAGCACAAACAGAAAAGATAACAGCGCTCTATATCGATCTTCAATCGAGTATCGATTATGCACAACGATTGCAAGAAACTATTCTACCCAACGATGCTACCATCAAGAGAATGTTTCCTGACTCCTTTGTCTTCTTCCGTCCTAAAGCTACGGTCAGTGGTGACTTTTATTGGTTCAAAGAATTGGGTGGTAAAAAAGTTTTTGCCGCTGCTGACTGCACCGGCCATGGTGTGCCAGGGGCATTCATGAGCCTCGTGGGACATAATGTACTCAACACCGTTACAAAAGTATTTACGAAGCCTTCGCAAATTCTCAATAATGCCAATCGTCTGGCAGTGGATGTATTGCGATCCAATGACGGCACAACATACATGCGCGACGGAATGGACATCGCTCTTTGCACCATCGATTTCAAAACGATGACCCTCGAATACAGCGGTGCCCATAACCCTGCATACATCATTAGAAATGGTGAGATGATTACCATTGATAGCGACCCATTCAGTATAGGTAGCTATGTAAACAACGAACGTGAGTTTACCAATCACGTCTTCAATCTTCAAAAAGACGACTGCCTCTATGTGTTCAGCGATGGATATGTCGATCAGTTTGGTGGTCCTAAAGGCAAGAAATTTATGCGCAAACAATTCCGTCAACTACTGATAGAAATTGCGCATTTGCCAATGCCAGAACAGAAATGGAGGCTAATGGATACACTCGATCGTTGGCAAGGTCAGCAAGAACAAGTCGATGATATCCTTGTATTAGGAATTCGTATCTAAAAAAAAGACCCATCTAATTCGACGGGTCATTTTTCTTTATTCTATCCAATTCCAATTAAGGAATGAAGATCGGTCTGTCTGCTACATAAGTATCTACTGGATTCACGCACAATACAGGGATCTGCGCTTCATTCGTAATAACTTGTTGCTCGTAGCTTTGATTGAAAATACTCATGATGCTATTGTCGTAGAAGTTCATGATACAAATCAAATCTGCTTCTACTCCTGCACTGTATTTCAAAAGAGCTTTTACAAAACCATCTGATTTTGATTCTGTAATCTCAACTTCGTAAGGAATGTTTTTTTCTGAAAAATATTCTTCTGCGAAGCGAATATTTCTTTGCAATTGATTTCTCAAGAATTCATCTGTTTCACCTGGGGAAATCAAGTGAACTTTTGATCCAAAGTAATTGGCCATGTCTGCAACCAGACTAAGCTTCTGCTTTGTCTCTTTATGCAAATCCAATGGCACTACTAATTTGTGATAACCATGTGTGCGAATTGGGCGCTCTTGTACCACGATAAATGGAACACTGCTTTCAGTGACAATCTTCAAAGCTCTGCTGCCTGTTAAGAATTGCATGCCTCTCAAACCGTGCGTTCCCATAATGATGAGAGACGCATCAATTTCAGTTGCAACCTTATCAATATCTTCGAAAATGCTACCAATACGAATGATGGTATTGATTTCCACATTCGATTCTTTTGCGATCATCTCTTTCAAAGCATCAAGCTTTGCGCGAGCCTCAAGAATATTCTTTTTATTATCGATGATGTGAATGACATAAATGTCAGCACCGATTGTCCTAGCCATCAGAAGAGCGTGATCGATAGCGGTATCGCTCACCTTTGTAAAGTCTGTTGGCACTAGTATTTTTTTGTCAAAGGCCATTTGAATTGCGTTTAGTGTGGTACAAATCTAATTGTTATCAGTGTTTTTTAGCGTGACTCAGGTCATTTTAAAAACTGAAGTTACTCACTACTTATTTCACGAATTGGCCAAAAAATCTTGGACAGCGTCCATAAACTCCACCGGAGTCTCAGCGTGTACCCAGTGTCCAGCTTGTTCAATAACCACGAATTTCGCTTGTGGCACCAATTCCAAAATAGATGGAAAATCTGCTTTTGGCACGTATCCACTCTTTCCTCCTACCAGAAATAGAGTATTAACATTGATTTCCTTTAGGGGTAAACCCTGAATGATGACATTAATTTTTTCAAATAATACATCCAGATTAAACCTCCAAGCCAACTCAGTTTGAGTCTTCCAGTAAAGGTTTTTCATTAAAAACTGAGCTGTGGAAGGCTCCGTAACGTATTCGAGCAGTCTTTCTTCCGCTTCCTTTCGACTTGCCACATGAGGAACTTTAACATTATAAAGTCCTTGAAAAATCACATCGTGATGGGGCGCATATGCTTTGATGCCCATGTCTACCACAATCATTTTATCAATTAAAAAATCATGTTCCTGAGCAAATCGCATAATAGTCTTTCCACCCATGCTGTGCCCAATAAGAATCACATCCCGCAGTCCTTCGGCAGCTATCAGCTCGAGTAAATCTGCCGCCATCAAATCGTAAGAAAATTCTTCGCTGTGAGGTGAGTGCCCGTGATTTCTTTGATCTATCAGATATACACAGTAATTCTCTGCGAGTTTCTTAGCATGTGTTTGCCAGTTATCGCTGCTTCCGAAAAGGCCATGGAGAATCAAGATGGGCTGACCTTCGCCTATTTTCTTAAAATGCAATTTCATCGGAGTTCTCGCTTGTAGAGATTAACAGTATTTTCCAAACCCAAATAGAGCGCATCTGATATCAACGCATGGCCAATAGAGACCTCTAATAATTGAGGAATATTTTGAGAAAAGTATCTTAAATTATCCAGAGACAAATCATGGCCGGCGTTAAGTCCAAGTCCCACGCGTTGAGCGGTTTCAGCCGCCATGACGAATGGAGCGATAGCCTCCTCTCGATTTGATAGATAGTGACTTGCATAAGCCTCAGTGTAAAGTTCCACGCGATCCGTTCCTGTAGCCACCGCGGCTTCAATCATGTCTGCGACAGGGTCAATAAAAATACTGACGCGCATCCCTGCATCCTTTAACCTTGAAACAATATCTTTTAAAAATGCTGCATTTTCAATTGTATTCCACCCTGCGTTACTCGTCAAAACCCCTGGTGGATCTGGAACGAGCGTAACTTGATGAGGGCGGGTTTCTAATACAAGCTCCATAAAACCACTGTCAGGATAGCCTTCCACATTAAACTCTGTGGTGACAACCTTCTTCAGATCTCGTACGTCTTGATATCTAATATGACGTTCATCGGGCCGTGGATGTACTGTGATTCCCTCTGCTCCAAACTTTTCAATTTGGATGGCGGCCTTTATTACGTCTGGGGTGTTGCCACCTCGTGCATTTCGAATTGTAGCTATCTTATTGATATTCACACTCAGCTTCGTCATTTCCTTCTATTTGTTATTAATGAGCCTCATTATGTGCAAAACTCCGAACTATATCCTTTGGCTGTACGTCCTAGACCTGCAATTTTTGGCTCGATATTTAACTGCAGAACTAAACAAGATTTAATTCCGTATGTATAAGCAGTAGGGAGTTTCCCAAATGCGCTGTAAAAGTAGTAACACCTAACAAGATAAAACGTTGATAATAGCACGCAACATAATTGATCCAGTGTTCCCTTGTTTGGGAGCTTCTGAAGATCCGTCTCACGCTCTTCAATTGATGGATGAGTTTCACGTTGCTCATTTACCAATCGTTGAAAACGGAAAATATGTCGGAATTGCGTCAGAGACAGCTATGCTTTCTGCCACCGATGTCATCAGCAGTGAGTCATTTTCCTACGGCAATTTGATTCAAGGCCGAGTGTTAGCAAATGAACACATCCTAGATGTGCTTCGTGTAGCGAGTGAGTTTCACTTGACTGTTGTTCCTGTTGTAGATGCAGAAAGCAACTATATCGGAGCCATTACTTTAGAAGATTTAGTAGAAAAATTATCTCAGATGCAGGGTGCTACGCGTAAGGGCGGAATCATTGTTCTCGAGATGAATGAAATCGATTATAGCCTCCAACAAATCGCTCGAATTGTTGAGGAAAATGACGCAAAAATTCTAAGCACTTCAGTAAGCCCTGGTGATGATGGTAAAATTGAAGTCAATCTTAAAATTAGTGAGCCAGATGTGAACGCCATTCTGCAAAGTTTTGGTCGCTTCGGATTTGATATTAAGGCCAGCTATCAGGAGCCAGAATACACTGAAGACATGAAGAAGCGTTACGAAGAATTAATGAGATATCTCAATATTTAGGATTAACTTCGTACTCCCAAAAACAAGGGAGCTTTCATGAAATTTTGCATCTACGGAAAACGATTTGAACCCGACTACGCCTCACACGTTGAGCAGTTGTTTCAAACCCTCATCAGAAGAGGAGTCAAGATTTCAGTTTATGATCAGTTCTATCATTTTCTAAAAACAAACTTTTCTGTTCCAGAAAATATAGAAACTTACTCTTCATTTGAAGAAGTAAAAGACGCGTCATTCATGTTGAGCGTTGGTGGTGATGGAACCGTGCTCGACACCGTTAGCATTATTCGAGACAGCAAAGTTCCTATTCTCGGCGTGAATACCGGCCGTCTCGGTTTCTTATCCCATGTAGATGTAGAGCAAATTGAAGAAGCTGTAGAAGCATTGATCAATGGAGAGTTTACTTTGGATAAACGTTCCTTGATTGAAGTTAGAAGTGAGCAACAAAGTTTTGGGGAGTTTCCTTTTGCCTTGAACGATGTGACCTTGATTAATAATGAGCGCAGCAGTATGATTACTGTTCATGCTTATGTCAATGATCAATACATGAGCACATACTGGTCTGATGGTTTGATTGTAGCCACTCCAACTGGATCTACGGCTTACAGTTTAAGTTGTGGCGGCCCGATTGTGACTCCAGACTCGAACAATATTATCATCACACCGATTGCGCCTCACAACTTAAATGTGCGCCCATTGATTCTTTCAAACACGAATAAAGTTTCGATTCGACCCGAGGGGCGTTCTTCAGAATTTCAGTTGACAGTAGACAGCAAAACCTATATCGTTCATCCTGAAACAATTATTGATTTGACTCGTGCCTCATTTGAGATCAATTTGGTGAGGCTAGAGAATCAAAACTTTTTCAACACCATCCGCAAGAAAATGGGTTGGGGAATGGATAAAAGAAACTAGTTACAATCCTTAAATTTGCGTACCACGCAATAAAAACCCTATAACAGCGATAAGCAACCGATGAAATTTAGGCTTTTAGCCATATTATTTTGCCTCTTCCAATTAGCATCTTACGGTCAAGCGAGTAAATACGATAAGAGTAAAGAAATCGGACTACTGGCTGGAACTGCGTATTACCTAGGAGAAGTGAACCCTCATAAACATTTTGGCACAGCGCTAAAGTTGAGTGGAGGCTTGTCTTTTCGTAATAATTTCAATAAGCGATGGACCATGAAAGCTTCGCTGCTTTATGGTCAGATAGAGGCATACGATGCCGACAGTGATGATCCTTGGATCCGCAATCGCAATCTTCACTTTAGAAATCAATTTATCGAAAGTAGTCTTCAATTTGAGTTGAATTATTTTGAATATCAAATTGGAAGTGAGAATAGGATTAGTCCCTATTTATTTATGGGACTTTCATACACTTCGATGAAACCACAAGCGAGCATCAATGGTGTTTGGTTTGAGTTGCAGCCTCTTGGAACAGAAGGTCAAGGCACCTCGGAAGGCGAGGCAAAATATAATACCGGCATTGTGACCATGCCTTTGGGTATTGGACTGAAAGTGAATATCTATAAAATCTTTGGATTTTCTATGGAATGGGGGATTCGAAGAACATTCACTGACTATTTCGATGATATTTCTGGTGTTTATGTCAATCCAGAGTTTTTGGCAGACCAAAACGGGGCGCCCGCGGCACTTTTAGCTGATCAGAGTATTGTGAAGGCTGGACCAGACGGCACAAACACAGGTTATCAAAGGGGTGATCCTGGCCGTAAAGACCTGTATTTCTTTGTTTTAGGGTCATTAAATGTAAGAATTGATAAAAAGGCAACTTCCTGCTGGAATGGGCAGCTATTAACCCCTTGAAAACCGTACATTTGCACCCCTAAATATTGCTTTCCGTTTTTTAACCAAAATGAATTACCTAGATCAAATAGATCAACACAATGTGCCGAAGCATGTAGCCATCATCATGGATGGCAACGGTCGTTGGGCTAAAAGCCAAGGTAAAGAAAGAATATTCGGACATTTTAATGGTGTTGAAGCCGTTCGTGCTTCTTTAAAAGCGGCAACTCGCGCAGGTGTCAAATACCTCACTCTCTACGCTTTTTCTCTAGAAAATTGGAATAGACCAAAAGAAGAAGTGGACGCACTGATGAATCTTCTTGTTCATACTATCATGAGCGAGATTGATGAATTGGATAAAAATGGTGTTCGACTTCAAACTATTGGAAATATTGAAAACCTTCCTTTGAGTTGCAGAGCAGAGCTCGAAAAAGGAATGGAGCGCACAAAACATCACACCACCATCAATCTCATTCTCGCATTGAGCTACAGTGCGCGTTGGGAAATTAATCAAGCTTTGAGACAAATTGTGGCTTCAGGAATTTCAGAAAATGAAATTACCGATGAACTCATCTCTAAACACCTTACTACTGCGGCATTTCCTGATCCCGAGCTTCTTATTAGAACAAGCGGAGAACGTCGGTTGAGTAACTTTTTGCTATGGCAAATCGCCTATGCAGAGTTATATTTTACCGAAACCCTTTGGCCTGATTTCAATGAAGAAGATTTTTATAAAGCCATTTGTGATTACCAGCAACGTGAAAGAAGATTTGGCAAAACTTCAGAACAGCTTGTGTCAACAGATATTAATTCAACGACCGACACCAAGCTTTAGTCTTAAACATTCCATGACCATAACCCTTCAAAATATTCGTCCTGTACTCCTCAGTGTTATAATGATCTTGTCGTTTGTTGCTACCAACCTATCGGTTAGTGCGCAAACATTGATTGGATCTGGAGTTGATTACAAAGAGCCTAAAGCCTATCGTATTGCAGGCATTTCAGTGGTTGGCGCTAAGTACAGTGATGTTCAAGCCATCAAACTTTTTAGCGGATTGCAAGAAGGACAGGAGGTTTTGATTCCTGGCGATGCAATCACAGATGCGATTAGAAAACTTTGGAAGCAAAAGCTTTTTTCAAATATAAAAATTGAAGTCGCTGAATTCAGAGGCCAAGATGTGTATCTAGCGATATACCTCGATGAGCAGCCACGTATGGCACGTTACTCTTTCGAAGGCGTAAAAAAATCTGAAGCAGAAAATCTTCGTGAAAAATTAGACATCCGCACTGGTATTGTTTGCAACGAAAACCTAAAGTCGAACTCTGTCAACATCATTAAGAGCTATTACATCGAGAAAGGTTTTTACAATGCTAATATTTCTGTTATAGAATTGCCTGATGAGATCATGCAAAACAGCGTGAAACTCATTTTCAAAATTGATCATGGCAATCGTGTAAAAGTGGAAGACATCACTTTTGTAGGCGTATCTCAAATTTCAGAAAAGAAGCTTCGTCGCACGATGAAGAATACAAAAGAGCGTAATTTCTTCAGAGTATTCAAAGCATCAAAATTCATTGAAAGCGAATACAAAGATGACAAAGCAAAAATCATCGCGAAGTACAACAAAGAAGGTTTTAGAAACGCGAAGATTGTTAGCGACTCTGTCTATAGAATCAATGCTGAGCGCCTTGGTGTTCGTATTGTGATTGACGAAGACAAGAAATTCTATTTCAGAAATATCACATTTGCAGGTAACGTTAAGTACCGCACATCTACTTTGGACAGCGTACTCAACATCAACAAAGGAGATATTTATAATCTCGAGTTGCTTTCAAGTCGCATTAGCTACAATCCAAACGGTAGAGATATTTCCAGCCTCTACACCGATGATGGATACTTGACATTCCAAGCATATCCTGTAGAGACCCTTATTTATCCTGACAGCATAGACGTAGAAATCCGCATGGAAGAAGGACGTCAGTATCGCGTAGGGACAGTAAGAATTACGGGGAATACAAAAACAAATGACCGTGTGGTTTATCGTGAAATCAGAACACGTCCGGGTGATTTGTTTAATCGAAGCGACTTATTGAGAACACAGCGTGAATTAATTGCACTCGGTTATTTCAATCCAGAGGCAATGGACGTTCAAACCAATCAACGACCTGAAGAAGGCTTGGTTGATTTGACTTATGTTGTTGAAGAAAAACCATCCGACCAGATTCAGCTTTCAGGTGGTTGGGGCGGTGGACGTGTGGTTGGATCTTTAGGATTGAGCTTCACGAACTTCTCTATGAGAAAAGTATTTACGAAAGGAGCTTGGACCCCACTTCCATCAGGCGATGGACAGCGATTAAGCATCAATGCAACATCGAACGGTCTTTTCTTCCAATCATATAACTTGAGTTTTACTGAGCCATGGTTAGGTGGTAAAAAGCCTAATTCATTGACCGTTTCTGCCTATCGTTCTTTGCAGACCAATGGACAGAGAAAATTCATTGGAGATGAGTTGAACCCAGCGCGACAATCGTTGGCCATTAATGGTATGTCTGTAAGTTTTGGTCAGAGATGGCAGCGACCAGATGACTGGTTTGTATTCTATGCAGGACTTAGCTATCAGCATTTCGACTTGAATAAATTTGGATCCTTCTTTAGTTTCAATGAAGGATTCTCTAACAACATGGCATTAAGCTTCACCTTGGAGCGTAACTCAGTAAGTGAGCCGATCTATCCAACGTGGGGATCTAAGATTACTTTGACCTCGAAGTCGACGCTACCATATACCTTCTTAGGTGAAAAGCTTTTCTCTAAAGAATATGACTTTGAAGACATGACCGATCAAGAGAAGTTTGATTGGGTGGAATACTATAAAATCAAATTCACAGCTAATTGGTACACTTCATTAAACAAGCATAAGACCCACAAGCTTGTGCTGCATACAAATGTTGGGTTTGGATTCTTGGGAGCATACGATCAGCGGATCGGAGAATCTCCATTTGAGCGATTCTATCTCGGTGGTGTATTCTTGAGTGGATTCTTGTTGGATGGTCGTGAAATCGTAAACTTGAGAGGTTATGACGATCTTTCGTTGACCGAGCCAAGTGACAATGTGGGTGCGCCACTTATTTCGAAATACGGAGCAGAACTGCGTTACCCGCTTTCGACCAATCCTAATGCTACAATTTATGCATTAACATTCTTGGAAGCAGGTAGAACCTGGGAGAATTTTAAAGATTATGATCCGTTCAATCTTTACAGATCGACCGGTGTTGGTTTGAGAATATTCCTTCCTATGTTTGGTCTTCTAGGATTTGACTATGGATGGAGATTAGATGACCTACCTTCTGCACCAGCGATGGCACGTGGCCAATTCCACTTCTCAATTGGTATGAATTTAGGTGAACTTTAATAATTGATTTAACGAAAGCCTCATGAAAAAAACACTTTCATTACTTGCTATCCTCTTCACTTTCGCTGGATTTGTTCAAGCGCAGAAGTTTGGATATGTAGATTCAAAATACATTTTGAGTCACGTTCCAGAATATCAGCAAGCACAAGCACAAATCAATAAGTTGAGTGCTGATTGGCAAAAAGAAATTGAATCTAAATACACCACGATTGAAAAGCTTGAGGCAGCATATCAAGCAGAAAAGATACTGTTGACGGAGGATATGCGCAAAAAACGCGAAGAAGAAATCGCAGCTAAAAAACAAGAGGCGAAAGAGCTTCAAAAATCAAAGTTCGGAGTAGGTGGAGAGCTTTTTCAGAAGAGAGAAGAGTTGATTAAACCCATACAAGACCAGATTTATACAGCTATCAAAGATGTTGCAAGCCAAAGCGCATTGATGGTTGTTTTTGATAAGGCAAACCAAAGCAACATGCTTTACACCAATCCGAAACACGATATCAGTGATAAGGTATTACGCAAGATGGGCTTAAAGCCGGGTGATGTGTTAGAAGGAGAAGAAGAGGATGAAGAAGAAGGTGGTGAAAAACCAGGTGGTTCAGCCCCAGATCCAAAAGGTGCGGGTGGCGGAAAAGAGCCACGTGGTGGTGAAAAATCACCTGCAAAAGGTGGTGGTAAGTAAGTACGTTGTATTTTGGCCTCGCTTTTGCTTTGGGCGGTGAGGTTCCAAAGAAAATAAACCAGATTAACATTAACAGAAATGAAAAGAGTATTGATTTTAACCGTGGCTATATTGTCTTCAGTGGTAGCATTTAGTCAAAAGATTGGTCATATCGACCGTGCTGCATTGATCAAGGCGATGCCAGAGACAGCAGATGTAGAAAAGAAATTGGCGGATATTCAACAAGAGTATGTTACAGCATATCAGAATTTCGAGCAAGAGTACAACACATTGATACAAGAATATCAGGCTAATGAGAAGACTTGGCCTGCTGCTATTAAAGACAGCAAAATCAAGGCAATTCAAGCGAAAGAACAACAATTAGGAGAGTTTGAGCAAAGTGCTTCAACGGATGTACAAGCACAACAACAGACACTTTATCAACCAATCATCGATAAAGCTGCAAAGGCCATCGAAGAGGTAGCTAAAGAAAATGGATTCACTTACATTATTGATAGTGGATTAGGCGTATTGCTTTACATGGGTGGTGAAGATATCTTGGAATTGACCAAGAAGAAATTGCAGATTCCTGCAACTCCAGCGACACCGGCTCCAGCACCAAAAAAATAATTGAATAATATTTCAAGGAAATCCCCGCCCAATGGCGGGGATTTCTTTTTTTTGTAGGAATGAAAAATATTGATCGACCTATTGGCATTTTTGACTCCGGCATTGGAGGTTTGACAGTGGCGAGTGCCATTAAGAAATTATTGCCAAATGAATCGTTCATTTATTTCGGAGACACAGCTCACTTGCCCTACGGAGATAAGTCTCCCGAGAGCATTCGCCATTACTCGGCTCGCATTGCAGCTTTTTTATTAGAAAAAAAATGCAAGGCCGTTGTGATTGCGTGTAATACAGCCTCTGCGCACGCATTTAAGACCGTTCAGGATATCTGTGGTCCAAAGATTCCTGTAATCAATGTGGTTGACCCTGTGGCTCGCTACACGGCAGATCATTACAACAATTGTAAGGTGGGAGTAATTGGCACAAAGGGAACGATTCAAACAAGAATATACGTGAATCGAATTGAGAAGTTGAATCCCAGTTTAAAAGTGTTATCGAATGCGACTCCCCTACTCGCTCCAATGATTGAAGAAGGCTTCTTCAATAATAGCATTTCACAAACTGTTATTGATAGTTACTTATCCAAAAGAACATTCAGTGGCATTCAAGCGCTAATCCTCGGTTGTACGCACTACCCTTTGATTAAAAAAGAAGTTGAATCTTTTTACAAGAAAAAAATCGAAATCATCGACAGTGCTGGAGTTGTTGCAAATGAGGTGAAAAACATTTTGACCGATTCAAAACTCATTCAAACGCAAGAACTGGAAGCGAAATATTCCTTCTTCATTTCCGACTTTACCGAGTCGTTTGAAAAGAGTACTAAGACATTTTTTAAAGAAAAAATCAAGCTTGAAGAAGCCCGAATTTGGGATTAGACAGCGGGTTGCTGAGGAGCAGACTCTTCATCCTTGTGAAGAATAGTCACTGTGGTTTCTTCCAATTTTTCACCACCATCTTCTTGAGTGTCATTTTCTTCTTTATCATCCTCTTTGAAGAATCTTTTCTGGAAAAGAAGAATAAGGATGATACCTACTGTTATAGCTGAATCTGCGACATTGAATACAGGAGGAAAAAGCTCTATCGTCTTTCCATTCCAAGTGATTGTTTTATTGAAATGCAGCATATCAACTACATTTCCCATCAGAGGGGCTGCATACTGCCCTCCTATTTCAGCTTTGCCATGGTACATCGTGTAATCATCTAGAAGTTCGTCATATCGAGAACCTCTATCGAAAATAACACCATATACTGCGCTATCTATAATGTTTCCAAGTGCGCCAGCAACGATGAGAGAAACGCAAATGATATAGCCTGTTCTAGCTTTTTCTTTGATTATTTTCCACAGATACCAAGCGATACCTGTAACAACGATAATTCGGAAAATACTAAGAGCAAGTTTACCTCCATTTCCTGGAATCATCCAGCCGAAGGCCATACCTGGGTTTTCTACAAATTGAAGATCGAACCACCCTTTTAGGACAGTCACACTTTCTCCATAATTGAAATTGAGTTTAACCCAAATTTTAAGAATTTGGTCAATTAGGAGTACACCGATAATGGTGAAGAGCGCCTTCTTCAACTTGAAAAATTATTTCATGAAAAATTATGACTGCATGTTCTTCGCCTCAATGCTAAGCGTAGCGTGAGGTACAAGACGCAATCTTTCTTTTGGAATCAATTTACCCGTTACACGGCAAACACCGTATGTGCGGTTTTTAATTCTCAAAAGAGCATTTTCTAGCGCTTGGATGAACTTTTCCTGACGAGCAGCCAACTGAGCGACTTCTTCGCGGCTCATTGTATCGCTTCCATCTTCCATCATTTTGAAAGTAGGTGAAGTATCATCCGTGCTATTATCGCCTTCATGAGAAAGGGATTGCTTAAGTTCATCTAAATCTGATTTAGCTTGAGCCAATTTAACATGGATCAACTCTTGAAACTCTTTCAAATCAGCATCAGAGTAGCGAGTAGCTTCTGCCTTTGCTGGTGTTTCTGTTTCTTTTTTCTTTGCCATAATCTACATTTTTTGAATTTGGATTAACGTTGTTAATCCGTCTTCTATTTCAACGTTATGTCCTTCCGTTAGGTTTTGCGCAATTTCTAGGCTTCCTGCCAAAACTTGCGCGCGAATATATTCTGAATTCGAGTTAATTGCATCATTTAGGGCCTCATTCGCCAAAATCTTCACACTTATTTTATCTGTCACCTCAAAACCAGAGTCTTTGCGGAGATTTTGAATTCTATTAACGAATTCTCGAGCGATACCTTCCTTCCTCAACTCAGGAGTTAATGTTACATCCAATGCAACTGTTAGTGCGCCCATATTGGCAACCTTCCAACCTGGAATATCCACTGGTATGATTTCCACATCCTCTTCAATCAATTCAATTCCACCATCAGTTGTATTAAAAACGTACGATCCTTTAGATTCAATTGAGTGGATTATTTCTTTATCGTTCGCTGCAGCAAAAGCTTGAAGATCTTTCATGTGCTTTCCACACTTTCTTCCGAGCGTTTTAAAGTTCAATTTCAACTGCTTTACAATCTGAGCTTGTGACTCATCAACGAACTCCAATGTTTTAACATTTACTTCAGCAGTGATCAAATCGGCCACTAATTGAATACGTTGTTTCATTGCCTCATCAAGAATTGGAATTCTGATCGCAGCTAGTGGTTGTCTCACTCGTAAATTTTCCTTCTTACGAATAGAGAGAATCATTGATGAAATCTTCTGCGCCAACTCCATTCTCATCTCCAACTCTGAATCGATTGCATTCGCGTTGTGCGCCTTCAAAATAGAAAGATGCACACTTTGAGTTTGTCCATTCAAATTTCTATATAACCACTCACCGAAGAATGGTGCGAAGGGGCTCATGAGTTGAGAAATGCTCTGCAAACATTCAAATAAAGTATCGTATGCAGCGCGCTTGTCATCTGTAACTTCTCCGTGCCAGAATCTCTTTCTTGCTAAACGAACATACCAATTTGAAAGATGTTCATCGACGAATTCCTCGATTGCTCGGGCAGCAGGTGTTGGGTTAAAATCTTCGAGGTATTCATTCACTTGTTTGATCAAATTGTTCAAACGTGAAATGATCCAACGATCTAGCTCACTTCTTTTCTCAAGAGGTATAACGGTATCTGCAGTGTGTTGATACTTGTCAATATTTGCATAGATCGTAAAGAAGCCATAAGTATTGAAAAGTGTACCAAAGAATTTACGTTGTACTTCTGCGATTCCATCGACATCAAACTTGAGGTTATCCCAAGGTTGAGCGTTGGTGATCATGTACCATCTTGTAGCGTCTGGGCCAAATTTCCCGATGGTTTCGAATGGATCAACTGCATTGCCTAATCGCTTAGACATTTTATTTCCATTCTTATCTAGTACGAGTCCGTTTGAGATCACATTTTTATATGCAACACTATCGAAGCACATCGTAGATATTGCATGCAAGGTATAGAACCAACCACGCGTTTGATCAACCCCTTCAGCAATGAAGTCAGCAGGGAAATTCGAACGATTATCGATCAATTCTTTGTTCTCAAATGGATAGTGAAGTTGCGCATAAGGCATTGCTCCGCTGTCAAACCACACGTCAATCAAATCAGATTCACGAGTCATTTTTTCCCCATTAGAAGAAACTAAAATGAAATCATCAACATAAGGTTTATGCAAATCAAAGAGATTGTAATTTTCAACCGAATGATCATTCGGTACAAAATTCTCAAATGGATTTGATGACATAAAACCTGCAGCAACAGATTTTTCTATTTCTACTTTAAGCTGTTCGACACTAGAAATACATATTTGTTCTGTACCACTTTCATTGCGCCAGATAGGGAGAGGAATTCCCCAAAAGCGCGAGCGCGAGAGGTTCCAGTCGTTTGCATTTTCCAACCAATTACCGAAACGTCCTGTACCCGTAGATTCAGGTCTCCAGCCAATGGTGTTATTGAGCTCTACCATTCTATCTTTCACGGCAGTGACCTTCACAAACCACGAATCTAGAGGATAGTACAATACAGGCTTATCTGTTCTCCAACAGTGTGGATAGTTGTGATCGTATTTTTCAATTTTAAAAGCTCTATTCTCGAGTTTCAATTTTAGCGCGATGATTTCATCAGCGCTCATGAATTTATCGAGCGAAGGAATGATTGACTTGAGAGCTTCTTTTTGTTTTGGCAATTCAGCAGCTTTTTCTTCATCCGAATAATATGCTTCTTTCACAAAAATTCCTTCTAGAGGGAAAAGAGCATCTTTTATTTCAGGAGTGAATCGACCTGTTTTATCAACTAGTGTAAGTGATCCGATTCCGTTTTGTTTTGCAACACGAAAGTCATCTGCACCAAAGCTAGGAGCGATGTGAACGATACCTGTACCATCTTCTGTGGTAACGAAGTCACCAAGAATAACTCTGAATGCATCACCATCTTCAGGTTGTGCAAATGGCAGAAGCTGGTGGTATTTCAAATCTTTAAAGTCTGCTCCTCTATATTCCTTCAATACTTTGAAAGGAATATTTTTATCTCCTGCTTTATAGTCTGCTAATTGCAGTTCAGCATTTTTTTCAGAAAAGTATTTTCCAAAAAGATTTTTAGCTAGGACTACAAAAATTTCTTCGTGCGTGTATTGATTGAAAGATTGCACAGCGACATACTCGATATCCTTACCAACAGCTAGCGCAGTATTTGACGGTAGTGTCCACGGAGTGGTGGTCCAAGCGAGGAAGAATGTTTTTCCACTTGTTGGGAGCCCTAGTTGTGCGGCACTTTCAGTTGTCATCTCGAACTGAGCGATGACAGAAGTATCTTTTACATTCTTGTAGGTACCAGGCTGGTTTAGTTCGTGCGAACTAAGACCTGTTCCAGCGGCAGGCGAATAAGGCTGGATAGTAAATCCTTTGTAAAGAAGATTTTTAGAATAAAGCTCACCTAGCAACCACCAAACACTTTCAATGTATTTGTTATCATAAGTGATATATGGGTGTTTCATGTCGACCCAATAGCCCATCACTTTGGTAAGTTCTTCCCATTTGTCGGTGTACTTCATCACTTCAGATCTACAAGCTTTGTTATAGTCCTCAACAGTGATTTTTTTGCCGATATCTTCTTTTTTAATTCCTAATGTTTTTTCCACAGCAAGCTCAATAGGAAGTCCGTGAGTATCCCATCCCGCTTTTCTTTTCACTTGCTTCCCTTTGATGGTATTGAATCGACAGAACACATCCTTAAGAGTGCGTGCCATGACGTGGTGAATACCAGGCATGCCATTCGCGGAAGGAGGTCCTTCAAAAAAAACGAATGATGGGGCTCCCTCCCTTTCCGTCACACTCCTTTCGAAGATATTCTCTTCATTCCAGAAATTTTGAACTTCGTTCGCGATTTCTGGAAGGTTGAGCCCTTTATATTCTTTAAAACTCTGCGTCATGTAATGATTTTTTAGGACGCGCGAAGATACGAAATGGCTTAATAAGGTGGCAGAGAATATTGACATGTTGATTATCAAGGTTCTAAAAAATCCTACTAGTCAACAATCTGCTATTCATAACCCTTTTACAACACCTTATGTACCTATTTATGTATTTTATTGCTTTACATCCGAAAACGTGTGGTTTCATTCGCACATACCGATGAGGGATGAATCGACACTTATTCAACGAATTAATAGTGAGATATCCCTCAGTGTTTTAGTTATTAATAAAACACTGATTATAAATACCTTAAGGGCATCCCCCTTATTTCAGCCAAAACCAAAAAGTTCATCAAAATGAACCTGACACGTATTCTAGCTCTTGCACTTAGAAGTATCCTTTTTCTAGTGTTGGTGGTTTCCACCAGTAGACTTTCCGCGCAGCTCAATGTGAATGAGAACGCAAATAATGCAACCATGAGCAACTTGATTCAAGGCTCGGGTGTAATCATTAGCAACTTCACTGTTATCTCAGGAACTAACCAGCAAGTTTCATCCTTTACCAATACTAATGCTGTTGGCAATCCCTTGAATATTCCCAACGGATTGTTGCTTTCGACAGGGCGAGGCACCCAGGCAGTTGGTCCGAATAACAACGTTGGAAGTTCCGTTGGTAATGGCATTAACTATGTTGACCCAGACATCACTGCCATTCAGGGTAACGCTACCAATGACGTGGTAGTAGTAGAATTTGACGTGATACCTCTTTGTGATACAATGCAGTTGACTTTCGTATTTGGCTCGGAAGAATATGCAGAGTATACGTGTGCGGATTTCAATGATGCCTTTGGATTCTTTGTGAGTGGTCCGGGAATTTCTGGTCCTTATTTAAATGGTGCTGAAAATTTTGCTCGTCTACCTGACGGCACTCCGGTTTCTATTGGGACAGTAAACCAAGGGTCAGCTGGGGCTTTTGGAGACCCTGCCAACTGTGCGAGTTTTGCTAACTCAGCCAGCTACTTAGACAATACGGGTAATGCATTCTTACAAGCTGATGGATTAACCGTTAGATTAAGAGCAAGTGGCGTGGTTCAGCCATGTCAAGTTTATCACGTGAAGTGCGTACTAGCGGATGCTGGTGATGACGCTTATGATTCTTTTGTTTGGTTGGATGGATTTACATGTCAAGGACAAAACGTAAACATTTTCCCAACTACTGCAGGTGGATCTGCGGTGGAAGGTTGTGGAAGTCTGACATATAATGCTGTGCGGGCAGGTGACTTGAGTGTTCCATTGACCGTAGCTTTGAGTTATTCTGGAACTGCCACTTATGGGGTTGACTATAACAACTTGCCCACTGTGTTGAGTTATACCTCTGGTCAAAGCTTGATTCCATTTACGATTCTTCCAACGAATGATGGTATTGTGGAGGGTACTGAGACACTGATTATCACCTCCACGTATAACGTCTGTTCGACGAGTTACTCCCAAGTATTCAATTTCCAAATACAAGAACCCCAGTTAACGCTGGACTGCTCGCCTCTGGTTTTTAATACCGGGCCCGGCACGTGTCAAGCTGTAGTGACCTTCGCGAATCCTACAGCAACGACCAATTGCGGAAATGCTACAGTAACAAGAACTGATGGGCTCCCGATTACATCGGGCATGTCACTTTCTCCTGGTACTTATACTTTGAGCTATTCCGCAACTACCGATGGTTCAGTTCCATTAACAACAACTTGCAATAGAACTTTAACGGTTGTAGATAATATTAACCCAACCTTTACTTGTCCTGCTGATGTCACTGTAAACGCTGGTGGTGCATGTTCTGCAGTAGTGACAGTTCCCGCATTGACTGCAACAGACAATTGTGGTATTGCGTCCATCACGAACTCTTTTAATGGAACTAATAATGCGAGTGGCACCTATTTCGGTGGACCAACAAATGTTGTTTGGACCATCACCGATGTTAATGGAAATGTAAGTACCTGTACACAGACCATAACAGTCACAAATACAAGTGCTGGTCGTGCTTTTGCAATGGTGGTTCCACCAACAGCATCGTGCGCATTTGTTTCAGGGCCAGCAATATTCGGCACCCTGACAAATATGACTTGGAATGGAATTAATCTCACCAAGACAAACAATAATAACGTAACCACTGCTGATGCATTTTCAACCAATGCCGTTTATAATAATGGTTACGTTTACGCTATCACGCCGGCAGGTAACCAGCAGAAATTTATAGGTCTGAGTGCTGCCAATGATGGACCAACTGGATGGAATGGTATCGACTATGCTATCTATACTAGAAATAATAACACTCTAAGAATTTATGAAAACGGCACTCTTATAGTTAACAATGCTGGTAGTTATGCTACAGGTGATACCTTGAGAGTCATGCGTGATAATGGAGTTATTCGTTACATGCGAAACAGCACCGTTATTTATACCTCAACTGTAGCTCCAGCCGCAGGGCCTTACTACGCAGATATGACTATTGAAACCAATGGTACGCAATGGTTAGAAGTGACAATTGTAAACCCCTCATGTGGATCTTTTCAAGCAGGTGCCATAGGATATACAGGTCCATATTCTTATCAGTGGTTCCGCAATGGAGTTGCAATTTCTGGTGCTACTTCGCAGACTTACTCAGCCTCATTACTCAACCTGAATGATATCTATTCCGTTCAGGTATCGAATGCTACATGTACATTAAACTCAAATGATCTCACTGTAATACAAAAAACTGCTGCGAGCTGCACAAATGCAGCTTTAACATTTACTGCCGCAGGTGCATCCTGCTCGGCAAATGCCACGGTACCAAACCCTGCAGTGATAGGGGGTTGCTCTTCTGTTGTCATTACGAACAGTTTTAATGGAGGTACTGCGAATGCCAATGGTGTATACAATATTGGTAATACTCCTGTGACCTTTACACTTTCATCTGGATGCGGAGAAGTGTTAGGCACATGTATTACGACAGTAACTGTTGTAGATAATATCGCTCCAACCATTACCTGTCCTGGAAATACCTCATATAATTTTTCCGCTGGCTGTACGAATGTACTTCCTGATTTCTTGCCAAGTATAACTGCAACGGATAACTGCACTGGCTCTCCAGTTACATTAACACAATCACCGGCATCCGGAACGATTGTAACCGGACCTGTGACTGTTACTATCACAGCTGCTGATCAAAACTTTAATACTAGCACATGCACCTTCACTGCGACCGCTGTGGATAATGCTGGACCATCATTCACCTGTCCTAGTAATACCAACCTTAGTATTAATCCCACAACATGTACTGCATCGTTACCAAACTATGCATCTTCAATTACGGCTACAGACAATTGCAGTCCATCAAGTTCAATAACAATAACACAAAGTCCTGCTGCTGGAACAAACATTACTTCTGCTACGACTATCACGATAACCGCTACCGATGGATCTGGTAATATCAGTACCTGTACTTTTGTAGTTACTCCTGTTGATACAACTCCTCCAACATTCACTTGTCCTGCGAATATTTCAGTGAATGCAGCAACAGGATTATGCACTGCGCCAGTCACCTATACAGTTTCTGCGACAGACGCTTGTAACAATTGTCCTACGACCATTGCTAATTTTACCTTAATAGGAACATTTGGCGGTCACAGCTATTTCGTTTCTAATGCTGGAGCAAACTTCACCACTGCGAATGCAGCATGCGTGAGTGCAGGAGGTTATCTGGCAGCAATTGGTTCAGCAGCTGAAAACACATTTGTAAGAACTTATATCGATGCTCAGAATTATAATGCGTGGATTGGATATAACGATGCAACAACTGAGGGAAGCTTCGTTTGGACCAATGGTGAACCAAACGTTTACTCCAATTGGGAGACAGGATCTCCCTCCACTGGAGCCAATACAGACGATGCTGTCAGAATGGAGGAAGATGGAGAGTGGGACGATAGACCTCTCAGTAATACCGAGCGTTATATTCTCGAACTCGACTGTACACCATTTACAGTCACTCCAGTTCTAACTGCTGGATTAACGAGTGGAAGCAACTTCCCAGCTGGTACAACAACAGTCACTTACACAGCAGCCGATGCTGTAGGTAATACTTCGACATGTTCATTTACAGTAACAGTAACCGATACTACTAATCCTAGCATCACATGTGGTCCAAACGTCACAGCGACTACAGGTGCTGGTTCTTGCAGTGCTGCAGTTACGTTGACTGCACCGATGAATATTAACTCTATTACATCCGGTTGCTTTGCTCTTCCAGCATCAGGTGCATGCAGTGGTGGAAATGGTGCTGCAACCTCAGGCATTACAATTAATGCGGGTCAGACTTTTTGGTATTCGGCAACGGGAACATTTGCAAATATCACATTGAACGGCGGAACGCTTAGAATATGTGGAAACCTCACTCTAACCAATATCAATTTTACATCTGGCACAATTGCCATTGAGCAAGGAGGAACGTTAACTATCAATGGTTCTGGAACACTCAATCTAAATGGAAACAGTTCGATTATAAATAGAGGCACGCTAAATATTAATAGAAGTGTAACACTTCAAAATGCCAATAACTTAATTGGAAATGCTATCCCATCTGCAGTTATCAATATGAATGGTGGCAGCTATACTTTAACATTAAATAGCGCAACTTCAAGATTTGTAAACTTCGGTTCTTCTAATATCAGAAGCATAGTAATTCAAGGAGCTACAAATGGTGTTATATGTCTTGGTTATGGTAGTACTTCTGAATTTGGAACTGTAACTAATAATACTGCAAATTCTGTCAACGCGCCAGATGGAATTGCTTGCTTTAAAATTAATACTAGTGCTACTTTAAATAGTGCTTTGACAAACACTGCCAACGTAAATGTTTGTCAGGCTCCAGCCGCAACAATTACAGGAAGTTATGGAAGTGCAACAGTAAATACAAATTGTACAGCTTGCACAAGTGTGCCCGTATACTCTGACAACTGCGGAATAGCATCAATTACGAATAGCTTCAATGGTACTAGTAATGCCAGTGGTAACTACCCTGTTGGAACTACAACAGTGACCTGGACCGTCACCGATGTGAACGGTAACATTTCAACATGCTCTCAAACTGTAACAGTTACAGATAATATTGCGCCTACAATTACTTGTCCTGCGAATCAGACATTGACACTTGGATCATCGTGCACAGCTGCTTTACCTAATTACACTTCATTGGCAATAGCTGCTGACAACTGCGGTACACCAACGATTACACAATCTCCTGCTGCTGGAACAACAGTTTCTTTAGTAGGTGCAATGACTGTGACGTTGACAGCAACAGATGCAGCTGGGAATATTTCGACTTGTAATTTCACTGTTAATAAAGTTGACACCTCTGCGCCTTCAATAACGTGCCCATCTAATATTACAACAACAGCTACTCCTGGTTTATGTGGTGCAGCAGTTAACTATACTGTGACTGCAACAGACAACTGTGATTGTTTTGCTCAAACTGGTGCTATCACTGGATTTACTTTAATCGGAACTTTGAATGGTCATAGTTATTATAGATCAACTGCGTCTGCCCTTTGGCCAGCAGCAAATACAGCAGCTCAAGCACTAGGTGCCCATTTGGTAACAATAAGTAGCGCTGCAGAAAATGCATTGCTTGGTGGAATTGGATTGCATTGGGGTGGTATGACAGACCAAGCAGTTGAAGGAACTTGGGTTTGGATTAATGGTGAACCAGTAACCTACACTTCATGGACAGCTGGTGAGCCAAACAATACTGGCAACCAAGATTACCTTTTATTAAACTGGAGCGGATTAAACTGGGATGACCAAGGAACGACAACAGCTGGGTCATATCCTTATGTTATCGAATTTGATTGTGTAGCTCTGAATCTTGTTAGTGGTCTTGCAACCGGAAGTTTCTTCCCAGTTGGCACTACCACTGTAACCTATAATGCAACAGATGCTTCTGGAAATTCTTCGAGCAATTGTTCGTTTACTGTAACAGTAACAGAAAGCGCTGCTCCAACCATTACATGTCCTGCAAACATTACAGCAAATGTTGCAGCTGGAACTTGCGCTGCAACAGTGTCATATACAACACCAACCGCAGTAGACAACTGCGGAAACTGCAGCACACCTCCTACTCTAGCTGGATTCACCTCATTAGGAACATATAACAATAACGCATACTATCTATCGAATGCAACAGCAACTTGGACAGCTGCTAATACAGCAGCAGCCGCTACAGGTGGTTACTTGGTTGCTATAAACGACGCAGCAGAAAATACATTTGTGCTAAATGCTGTAACAACTACAAACGGATCATTTGTTTCTTATTGGACAGGATTAAATGACGTAGCCACTGAAGGCACTTATGTTTGGTCAAACGGCCAACCTAATACATATACTAACTGGAGTGCGGGACAACCTGACAATGCGGGAGGTGCAGAAGACTGTGTTCAAGTTGTCGTTGCTGGAGTTTGGAATGACTTACCACCGACTAGTAGTTTGCGATATGTGCTTGAATATCCTTGTATCCCTGTTGTTCGAACAGCAGGACCTGCATCTGGAGGAAGTTTCCCTGTTGGTGTAACTACTGTTAGTTATAGCGCTACAGATGGAAGTGGAAATTCTAGCTCATGCAATTTTACTGTAACAGTAGTAGACAATATTGTTCCGACAATCAGCTGCCCTGCTAATATCACGGGCACTGCAGGAGCGGCATGTACGGCTTCTGTTGTAACAACGAATCCAACCACAGCAGATAACTGCGGAGTTACGCTATTGACTTGGGCAATGACTGGAGCGACAATTGCGACGTCACCTGCAACTGGAATTAATAACGTTGGCACATATACGTTCAATAATGGTGTTACCACAGTAACTTACACTGTTCGTGATGCTGCGAACAATAGTGCGACTTGTTCATTTACGGTAACAATTACTGATACTGCTGTTCCAACAATTTCTTGTCCTGCGAATATTATTACAACCACAGGAGCAACTTGTAATGCATCTGTTGTAACTCCTAACCCAACAACAGCAGACAACTGCGGAGTGAATAGATTAACATGGGCAATGACAGGGGCTACAATTGCAACTTCAGCTGCAACGGGAATTAATAACGTTGGTACATATACATTCAATAGTGGTGTGACAACGGTGACATATACTGTAAGAGATGCAGCAGGCAATATTGCGACATGCGCTTTCACAGTAACAGTAACTGATCCGATTCTCCCTACAATTTCTTGTCCTGCAAACATTGCAGTTGCGGGAGGTGCATCTTGCACAGCATCAGTTGTGACAACTGCACCTACAACATCCGACAACTGTGGAATAACAGTGCGCACTTGGGCAATGACCGGTGCGACCACGGCAACTTCCGCAGCTACTGGAATTAATAGCGTTGGAACCTACACATTCAATTCTGGTGTTACAACTGTAACGTATACTGTTCAAGATGCTGCTGGAAATTCAGCCAATTGCTCGTTCACTGTAACAGTAACTGACACTACTATTCCTACAATTACTTGTCCTGGAAACATGGCAATTAATTCAAATACTATATTCTTCGAAAACTTTGAAACAGGTGCTACGGGATGGAGCAACAACACTACAGAGACTGATGCAGCTACAACGCGCATACTTGGAAGATTCGGCGGTAGCGCTGGTGCTCAAGCAGTGAGCAAAACATTTGTGATGCCAGGCACCTTAAGTAAAACCGTATCCTTTGACCTTTATAGAATAGATTCATGGGATGGAGAAGCATTCAGAATATTTATAAATGATGTTCAAGTGGCCTCTTACAATCCAGCTGTAACAACAAGTGGAACAGTTGGAAGTGTATCATGGACATCCACTGTAATTGGAACAACCACACCTAATGCTTTCAGTGCAACATGGGCAGACCAATTGGTTAGAGTTGTTTTGACTATCAATGATGGAAATACGAATTGTAAAATTGGTTTTGGTAGCTTACTTGATCAAACAATACCTGACGAATCTTATGGTATTGACAATTTTACCATTAATTATTCTGGCATTACAACTTGTGCATCTACCCTTGCGATAGCAAATCCAACAACTGCAGACAACTGCGGCGTTACACAATTAACATGGGCAATGACGGGGGCTACAACAGCTACGTCACCTGCAACTGGAGTTAACAATATTGGCACTTACACTTTCAATACTGGAGTGACTACTGTTACATACATTGTAAGAGATGCCGCGAATAATTCTGCGACTTGTTCATTCACAGTAACAGTAACAGACAATATTCTTCCGACAATAACTTGTCCTGCGAACCAAACACTTGTACTAAACAGCTCTTGTACTGGAACTATTCCTTCATATACTTCACTTGCCACTGCAACAGATGGATGTCCGGGAACTGTTACTATCACTCAGTCACCTGCAGCTGGAACAACTGTTACTGGTGTTGGTACAACGACAGTGACACTCACTGCGACGGACGCGGCAGGTAACACTGCAACATGCACATTCACTGTAACACGAGTTGATAATACACCGCCAACAGTTACCTGTCCTGCGAATCAAACATTGACTTTAAATAGTTCATGCACTGCTACTCTTCCTAACTATACAACACTTGCCACAGCTACTGACGGATGCACAGGTACAGTTACTAGAACACAATCTCCTGCATCAGGCACAGTATTAACAGGAGTTGGTACAACTACTGTTACCATTACTGCAACAGATGCAAATGGTAATACTGCAACTTGCACATTTACTGTTACACGAGTTGATAATACTCCGCCTGCGATTACTTGTCCTTCGAACCAAACGCTTGTATTAAATAGCTCTTGTACTGGAACTATTCCATCATACACTTCACTTGCTACGGCAACAGATGGTTGTGCGGGAACTGTTGCTATCACTCAGTCACCAGCAGCTGGAACTACAGTAACGGGTGTTGGTACAACAACTGTTACACTCACTGCGACAGACGCTGCGGGTAACACAGCAACTTGTACATTCACTGTAACACGAGTTGACAATACACCTCCTGCGATTACTTGTCCTGCGAACCAAACGCTTGTATTAAATAGCTCTTGTACTGGAACCATTCCATCATATACTTCACTTGCAACTGCAACTGATGGTTGTGCTGGAACGGTAACTATCACACAATCACCTGCAGCTGGTACTACAGTAACGGGCGTTGGTACAACCACTGTTACACTCACTGCAACGGATGCTGCAGGTAACACTGCGACTTGTAC
>JAIXWP010000092.1 GCA_027491215.1 Flavobacteriales bacterium
CAACAGTATGATTCAGCGGTTGTAGAATTTTCAAAGGCCATTGAAAAACTACCAAACTATTATCAAGCCTATTACAATCGTGGACTTTGCTACGAGAGTTTGAATAAAATCAAAGATGCTGAGAATGACTATCGTCAAGCCCTACGCATTCAACCAACTTATACGGAAGCCGCGAAATCTCTTAGCAGAGTTTTAGGAGAATAATTACGGAAGTAAATGCGGTTGGAAATTAAATTCGTGTGTGGTGCTTTCACCAGGGATTACCGTGTAAGATAAGTTGAACACAGCTTTCTTGATAATCACTAAATCTGGATTAGCCAAATTGCGCAATGTCCAGTAGAGCTCTACTTGTGAGAACTCAGGAGAAAGATCTGTTGGAATCATTAATTCGCAACCCTTATCATTGAATTTTTCAAGTTCCCAAGTAATCCCTGATGGCTCTTCAGCATTTAATTCATTGCGTCCTTCAGGCAAGAATTCCCAACCAGTAATATCCCAAGATATTTTTATAGTATTCACACCTTCACCAAATATTTCAGATTCGAAGAAAATAGGTTCGCCGACATTGAGTGCATCTCCCGTAACCATATAGTCAAATACATATTGAGGCACGATGCTATATGTTGCGCCCTTCGCGATAGAAACCTCGCGCAGAGCGTGATTCCCGAAGTCACACACCAGTAAATCCCCTCCATTCAATTCCATATTCACAGGCTGATTGAATGAAACTAGCTTTCCTTCTTTCGCATTCGTGTAGCCTTTTTCTTTTGTTCCGGCAAGCAATTCTAATTTACCTTTTTTCGAAATATAAATAGCGTTTTGTCTTCCCATCAAAAGATAGAGTTCCCCTTTGCGTTCCTCTGCTGCTGTTACTTTTTCATTCCAGTTTGCTGAGCTGAAAGCAACTTGTGGATTTAGTTTATCTCCTTCGTATTTCAATTTGAAGACCGCACCTCCACTGGTACAAAAAAGGAAACCATCAAATCCTTTAGACAATTTCGTAGGCACGCCAGCACCTTTCAATTTACCCTCAACAATCGCATTTGATTTTAACTTACCAGATGTAATATCCACCTCGATAAGCTGAGCTGGACTAGCCATTAAAACAAATAGCGACGATCCGCGTACTTCAACATCTACTGGATATCCCAAAGGAGAATTAACTCCATTTAATTCTGAAATAAATTCTTTTGAGTTGCTGCCATTACCTAGAAAAGTATAGACTAGCTCTGATTTAAAATCGGCTACTTTGACTTTAGAAGCCACTTGATCTACAAAAAATAGTTGTTCTGATATTGGATCGAAACTCAAGCCAGAGATATGTTGCAGTCGACCACTTCTCAAATTTCCGTCTTTATCGCCTGGCTCAGGTCCTCCGACAAAGTCGAGCAGTTTTCCCTCGCTATTGTAGTGAGCAATGCGATGTTGGCTATTTTCTGCAACATAGATTTCACCATTCGAAGGATTCACTGTTACTGCAGAAGGATGCTCTAATAGTGGGTCAGCATAATGCTTTGGATCCACAGCATTCTTCATCTGCCAAGCTGTAAATTGTGCGAGGTATTCTTTGCGCTGAAGTTTTTCTTGTAATAAAGTAATCAGTGATGCAATCGTTCCAGATTGCGGTGTGAATAATGTCGGATCTAATGATTTTTCATAAATGAAAAGTTTGCTTGAAAATGCCTCACCCTCTTGGATAAAGGGATAAAAATCTGCTGTTGCACCGAAGGGATGATTGATTGCATTTGCCTGGACGTACGCAGTCAATTCACTTAGAGCGAAGGGGTGTTCGAGATCGCCTTTCACCAGTGAGACCAATTGCATCTGAGGATATTTTTTCGAGATCACCTCCAGTTGCTTCATATGATAGAAGTCTACTGGATTGGCCATATCCCAAATTAAAGTGACCAATAGTTTATCCTTGAAAGTGATTGGATTGAGTTGAAACTCGGAATTGACCCAATAAGTATCTTTAGAGAAATTCGAAAATTCCGATTGAGAAAACGATCGTAAACCAAGGATTAGCGCGGCGATTAGCAACGTCAACTTCAAATGCTTTTTCATAAAAATAAAATCAGTGTACTAAGATATACAAAAAAAGGGCCTTCATTTCTGAAGGCCCTTTCTAAACTATCCGAGGATAAATTATTTTACTTTATCAACCACAGCTTTGAAAGCTTCTGGGTGGTTCATCGCTAAGTCAGCAAGGACCTTACGATTTAGCTCAACGCCGCTTTTGTGAAGTTTACCCATGAAAGCTGAGTAAGACATATCATGCTGACGTACACCAGCGTTGATACGTTGAATCCACAATGCGCGGAAGTCACGCTTTTTAAGCTTACGTCCTACATACGCGTAAGACAATGCTTTTTCAACTGAGTTTTTTGCAACGGTATAAACGTTCTTTCTAGAACCGAAATACCCTTTAGCCAGCTTCAGAATCTTTTTTCTTCTAGCTCTGGAGGCTACTGCGTTTTTTGATCTTGGCATTTTTTTTTGTTTTTTGACTGTGGTGTCAAAATTCGCTTTCGCTTATTTGATCTTGTTTACCAGTGGTCGGGTTAAACTTACCTTGCTCTTTACTTTTGTTACGCGGAGGCGAGCAATTGGGCCTTAATTGATTTAACGTCTGAAGGGTGAACAATAGAATCATTTCCCAAGTGGCGCTTACGCTTTGTAGACTTCTTGGTCAAAATGTGTCTTTTGAACGCACTCTTACGTTTGATCTTACCGCTACCGGTCACTTGAAAACGCTTCTTAGCGCCCGATTTGGTTTTTGCTTTTGGCATTGTTATATAAATTAAACGTATTAACTTTTCTTCTTAGGGTTAATAACCACAAACATCTTCTTCCCTTCCAACTTCGGCATTTGTTCAGGCAATCCATACTCCGAAAGCTCCTGAATGAACTTCAACAAGAGAATTTCTCCTCTTTCCTTGAAGACAATCGAACGTCCTTTGAAGAATACATAAGAGCGAACCTTGCTACCTTCTTTTAAGAAGGCGATAGCATGCTTTAATTTGAAATCAAAGTCATGATCATCAGTGTTGGGTCCGAAACGTATTTCTTTCACGGTTACGTTTACCTGCTTGGCTTTGATCTCTTTTTGTTTCTTCTTTTGATCATAAAGAAACTTTTTATAGTCGATCAAACGACAAACCGGCGGAACGGCATTCGGTGAAATTTCCACTAGGTCCACATCTTGCTCTTGAGCAATACGTAGGGCTTCTGAGCGAGAATATACTCCTGGTTCAATGTTTTCACCTACCAAACGAATCTCGTTTGCAGTGATCTTGTCATTGATTCGGTGCTCGGCTTCAGTAATCCTGCGACCTCTGAACTCTTTCTTAATAATGTTGCCTCCTTGTTTAAGGTTATTATTCCTATTTCAATACTGCCTTAAGACAGCATTTCTTTTATTTCATTGTTTACTCGTTCCACGAAAGCATCGATACTCATCGATCCTAAATCGCCTTCACCCTTTTTACGAGCTGAAACCGAATTATTACTCTGCTCTTCCTCTCCAACCACCAGCATATACGGCACTTTCTCGAGTTCCGCTTCTCTGATTTTCTTCCCCACTTTTTCGTTACGCTCGTCAACGAGGGCGCGAATATCGTGATTATTTAGTTCCAATGATAATTTCTTTGCAAAATCATTGTATTTTTCACTTACTGGAAGTATTCTAACTTGCTCAGGAGTAAGCCATAGAGGGAATTGACCAGCGCAGTGCTCAATCAAAATCGCCACGAAACGCTCCATCGAACCAAATGGGGCTCTGTGAATCATTACAGGACGATGCTTCTGATTATCTGCACCTGTGTACTCAAGCTCAAATCGCTCTGGCAAATTGTAGTCAATCTGCACTGTACCTAGCTGCCACTTTCTGCCAATAGCGTCACGCACCATAAAGTCTAGTTTCGGACCGTAGAATGCAGCTTCGCCATATTCCACTACTGTCTTCAAACCTTTCTCATCAGCTACTTCCTGAATCGCTTTTTCTGCCTTTTCCCAATTCTCATCCGAACCAATATACTTCGAAGGATTGTTAGGGTCACGTAATGAAACTTGTGCTAAGAAGTCTGTGAAATCAAGGGTCTTGAAAATATACAATACCAAGTCAATCACCTTGCCTACTTCTTCCTTCACCTGATCTACGGTACAGAAAATGTGCGCATCATCTTGGGTAAAGCCTCTCACACGAGTCAAGCCATGCAATTCTCCAGTTTGCTCATAACGATAAACTGTTCCGAACTCGGCTAATCTGTATGGCAAATCGCGATACGACTTTGGCTCACTCTTATAAATTTCGCAGTGGTGAGGACAGTTCATCGGCTTCAACATATACACTTCCCCTTCTTGAGGAGTAGTGATTGGTTGGAAGCTATCAGCGCCGTACTTCGCCCAGTGACCGCTGGTTTCGTAAAGTTCCTTCGAACCAATGTGCGGAGTGATTACCTGAAGATAACCTGCTTTTCTTTGAGCATTTTGCAAAAATGTTTGCAAACGACCTCTCAAATCAGCGCCCTTCGGCAACCACAATGGAAGACCAGACCCCACTTTTTGTGAGAAGTGGAACAAGCCTAATTCTTTTCCAAGCTTACGGTGATCGCGCTTCTTCGCCTCTTCCAACTGCACCATGTATTCATCCAATTCGCTCTGTTTTGGGAACGTAATGGCGTACACACGCGTCAACATTTTATTCTTCTCGTCTCCTCTCCAATAAGCACCGGCAACGTTCAAAAGCTTTGCAGCCTTCACAAAGCCAGTATGAGGAATATGAGGACCACGACATAGGTCTGTGAAATTTCCTTGTGTGTAGAAAGTAATATTTCCATCTGCCAAATCTTGAATCAATTCAAGTTTATATGGATCACCTTTTTCTGTGAAATAAGCCACAGCATCAGCTTTCGAAACTTCCTTTCTTACAAATTCGCTCTTGTTGCGTGCAAGCTCCAACATCTTCTTTTCAACTTTCACAAAATCATCTTGCGCAAAAGCATGACCATTGAAATCAACGTCATAATAAAACCCGTTCTCAATGGGCGGTCCAATAGCCAACTTAATTCCGGGGTACATTGATTCCAATGCCTCAGCCATTAAGTGAGCAGAGCTATGCCACATCGTAGATTTACCATTATCATCATTCCACGTCAGCAACTTCAACGTACAATCTTGCGTAATCGGGCGGTTGGCGTCAACGACTTCACCGTTGATCTCTGCAGATAATACATTGCGGGCAAGCCCTTCGCTGATAGATAAAGCAACGTCCATCGCTGAACTTCCGCTCTCTACCTGTCGAATCGACCCGTCTGGCAGGGTAATGTTGATCATAGTTGATTTTTTTTAGGAGTGCAAAGATAGCTGAATTCCAGAAAAATTAACCTTCACTCACTCTCTATATCAAGGCTTTTAGGACCATGAAGCACTTTTTTTTGTGATTGAAGCCATTTTCATTCTTTCTTTTGCAAAAATTTTTTGATGACCGTCGAGCAATTCTTTGAACATCTACTTAAAGAACTGGAATCTCATCCAGAGCTCAAAGGCTATTACCGTTTTTTAAATGATCCTAAGACATATGAGTTCCGAAAGGCCTACTATGTCCAGCGTTTGCAATACATCGCTGATCAAATGAAAAATGTAAACGGTCCCGTTTGGGATATTGGTTGTGGTTATGGAACGACGGCCCTTTTTCTCGTATTAAACGGATATAAAGTGCACGGATCGACATTGGAATATTACTTCAATGAAATTCCGAAAAGATTGGAATACTGGTCCAAAATCGGGGACATCAGCGGATTTACATTTGACTATGAGAATCTTTATGATTCAACCCCTCCAGCGAATCATTACGCTGCAGTAATCGTGCAGGATACATTGCACCATACCGAGCCGATAGACCAAGCGTTGAAAATCATCAAGGGGACTTTGATGGCTGGCGGAAAGGTTATTGCTGTTGAAGAAAACGGTAATAACTGGATCCAATCTTTCAAGCTATATCTTCAAAGAGGAAACAAGCGCATCATCAACTATACCGACGAGCGACTTGGAAAAACCATTCTTCTAGGAAATGAAAATATTCGTTGCTACAAAGAATGGAAAAGACTCTTTGAATTGGAAGGTTTCACCATGCCTGCGGAGAGCATTCATTACGTGAGATTATACCCACCGTTTATGTTTAAAGGCCCATCAAATCAAGTGGTGGAAAAAGAGCAGTCTATTTGGAAATCCAACTCCTTTCTCCGAGAAAGATTCTTTTTTGGCTTGGATTTCATTGCTATTAAACCGTAATTTTCGAAAGCTCAATTTTACTCATTGAGCAACTATTCGCACTCATTCTAAGTCTATTAGTAGAATACTACTAATGATCCAAACTAGGTTTGTGTCTAACATACTTTTTGAATGAAATCAGCTATCCTTACCTCTGCCCTTGCACTCGTGCTTTCTATTGTCTCAATGGCTCACAATCGCCCACCCGTGGAGTTTGTGCGCAATAATGGTCAATGGCATTCAAATGTGAAATTCAAAGCGAATTTGCCTACTGGTGCTGTATTTCTTGAGTCGGGAAAAATGACCTACTCTTTCATTCACCCTGAAGATATGCAAGCGGTCCATGACCAACACGCTACTCCAGGTGCATTAGAAAATCTAACTATTCGTTCTCATGCTTGGAACCTTCAGTTTTTAAATGTTTCAGAATCTTCATTTGAAGGAGAAAATACACAATCGCATTACTATAATTTCTTCCTAGGAAATGACCCCTCCAAATGGGCGAGCAATGTTCCTTCATACGGAAGTATTGTCTATAATAATTTGTATGAAGGCATCAAATTGCGCGCGCACAGCGGTCAAGGCAATTTCAAATATGATTTCATTGTTGCACCTAACGCAAATCCAAATCTCATCAACTGGACTTACAATGGGCTAGAAGGCTATTCTATTATTGATAACAAAATCGAATTACACACTTCTATTGGTTCTTTCACAGAAGCAAAGCCTTATGCATTTCAAGTGGTGAACGGACTGATCGTTGAAGTACCATGCAATTATGCGATTAGCAACGGTGTACTTCGATTTGAATTTCCAGTTGGATATGACACATCACGTGAACTCATCATCGATCCCGAATTGATTGCAGCAACTCTCAGCGGAACAACAGGTTCGTCTAATTATGGTCACACTGCAACATTTGATATCGAAGGAAATATATACACTGGAGCAATTGCATTCGGTGCCGGTTATCCCACTACTCCTGGCGCTTACCAAGGCACCTTCGGAAGCACTGGTTGGGAAACAGATTTCGGTCTCAGTAAAATTTCCCCCGACGGCACCACTCTTCTGTGGGCTTCATACCTCGGTGGTGATAATGGAGAAAATCCACATAGCCTTTGGGCGAATGATTTCGGTGAGCTTTATGCTTATGGTTCTACTGGAAGCCCTGACTTCCCTACTGCTGCAACAGCTCCAGACAACACACTAGACGGAACTTCAGACATAGTTGTTTCAAAATTATCCGCTGACGGAACACAACTTCTAGGAAGCACTTACATCGGAGGAAGTCAGGGTGATGGTATAAATGCCGCTGGTGTCAACTATGGGGACAGCTATCGCGGAGAAATTATTTTGGATGCAAATGGTAAAGTGCATATCGCATCTTGTACATCAAGTAACAATTTCCCAACTTCACCAGGAGCTTTTCAAACAACACTAGCTGGAGCACAAGATGGCGTTTATTTAAGATTAAATAATTCGTTGAGCATACTTGAAGTAAGCACATACATCGGAAGTTCCGCAAATGATATGGCTTATGGATTGCGTACTGCTGAAAACGGCAGCGTATTCATTACTGGAATGGCCGGTGCTGCCAACTTCCCAACCACAGCTGGAGCATATCAGACCGCTTTCCTTGGCGGAACACTTGGCTGGGGCGGTACGGAGATGGATGGCTTTATCATACGCCTTAATGCAAACGCTACACAATTAGAAAAATCCACCTTTCACGCCACGGCTGAAGGAGACCAATGTTTCTTTGTTGACTTAGATTCTGATGAAAATGTTTTTGTTTTCGGTCAAGGTGGAGATGCAATGCCTGTTGTTGGGAATGTTTATTCAAATGCAGGAAGCAGTCAGTTCATTACAAAATTTGATTTTGATCTCTCAGAAGTACTCATCGGCACCGTTATCGGTACTGGCGGCGTTAATGAATGGAGCACTACCGACTTCGTTCCAGACGCATTCTTGGTAGATCATTGCAACAACATTTATATTTCTGCCTACAACGCAAATGCTCAACTTGAAACAACAGATGATGCATTATTTCAAACCGGCGGATTTTATCTCGCTGTGTTTACAGAAGATCTTGAAACCCTCGAATATGGTACCTTCTACACAGGCGACCACGTTGATGGAGGTACGAGCCGATTTGATAAAAACGGTACTGTCTACCAAGCGGTTTGTTCTGGTGGAGGATTCAACACTACCCCTGGAGCATGGGCTAGCACACAAAATGATGGATGGGATATCGGTGTATTTAAAATCGATTTTGACGTAAGTGGTGTCAACTCGGCA
>JAIXWP010000049.1 GCA_027491215.1 Flavobacteriales bacterium
CCGTCGCGTCCAGTATTATTGGTGATTGGCGGAAGTCTCGGTGCACGTACCATCAATCAAGCAATTGACAAAGATGCAATGGCAATAGTAGAAGCAGGATTCCAAATCGTGTGGCAAACTGGAAAGAACTATTCTGCATCAACGAAGCATGAACATGTGCACGTACATACTTTCATTAAAGAAATGGACTTAGCCTATGCAGCGGCGGATATTATTATCAGCAGAGCCGGTGCAATGTCTATTTCAGAATTATGCCTGGTGAAAAAGCCAACCATCCTAGTTCCTTCTCCAAATGTTGCAGAAGACCATCAGACCAAGAATGCCATGGCGCTCGTGAATGTAAATGGCGCCCTTCTAGTGAAAGATAGCGAGGCCAATATCACCTTATCTAAGAAAGCCATTGAGCTATTGAAGAACCCCGCGCAATGCACAGATCTATCTCATAACATCGGAACGCTAGCGAAACCTGATGCAGATAGTACAATAGCGAAAGAAGTGCTGCATATTTGCGGGGTAAAATAAACCCTCGTATGCACATCCCTCAGATCGAAATCGTTTACTTCCTCGGTATTGGAGGCATTGGTATGTCAGCCCTTGCGCGTTATTTTCATCATCATGGAAAGATCGTACTCGGTTATGACAAAACACCCACAGCTCTTACCTCAGAACTCGAAATGAGTGGGATCTCCATCCACTACGATGATACAGCACTCGAGATTCCTCACTTGATTAAAGTGACGCCTCGAGAAAAAATATTGGTCATCTACACTCCAGCCATTCCAAAAGACAGCAATGAAAAAAATTGGTTTTTGGAAAATGGTTTTGAATTAAAAAAACGAAGTGAAATATTAGGACTCATCACTGCGAGTTCTAATACGATCGCAATAGCAGGTACTCACGGAAAAACTACGACTAGCAGTCTTACGGCACATTTAATAAAAGCAGCAGGAAAAAATTGCAACGCTTTTTTGGGAGGCATCACTTCTAATTATCAAACGAACCTACTTCTTGGAGATACTACTGATTGGACTGTTGTAGAAGCAGATGAATTTGATCGCAGCTTTCTCACTTTGAGTCCAAACCTATCGGTGATCACCAGCATGGATGCGGATCACCTTGACATTTACGGAGATGCAGATCATGTGCGTGAAGGCTTTCAATTGTTTGCAGAGCGACTGCAATCGCAAGGCACCATCCTCGTAAAGGAAGGATTGCCCATTGATGGAAGTAAATTAGATTCGTCTTGCACTTTGCTGCGTTATAGTATTGAAGGAACATCTGACTATTATGCAGAAAATATTCGTGTAGAAAAAGGAGCGTATCATTTCGATTTGATCACACCGCAAGGAACCGCTCGCAACTTAACCATCGGTCAACCCGGAAGACATAATGTAGAAAATGCAGTCGCAGCATGCGGGATGGCACTATTATCTGGCATCCCACTAGAATCCTTGGCGCTAGGACTCTCTTCATTCAAAGGAGTGCATCGCAGATTTGAATATATAATTAAATCAGAAGACATTGTATTCATCGATGACTATGCGCATCATCCTACGGAACTAAAAGCATGTATTGATAGCGTTCGTGAATTATATCCTGATCAAAAAATCACAGGTATTTTCCAACCCCATTTGTACACACGTACGCGCGATTTTGCAGCGGATTTTTCGGCGAGTCTATCATTGTTAGACACTTGTATTTTAATTCCAATTTATCCGGCCAGAGAGTTACCAATTGAAGGCGTTAGTTCAGAGATGTTACTAGTGGATGTGACTAGTCCAGAAAAGCTATTACTAGAAAAATCGGAAGTTCTTCCGTACCTCGATCAGCACAAACCTGCCATACTACTCACCTTGGGTGCTGGAGATATCGATGTGATGGTCGCTCCCATCAAGCATTTGCTAGAGGGAAAGTAATTTGTTTCTTAAAAAATCAAACAAAAGAAAATAAAGAACACAAACTGGGATGCTAGGTGGTGAATAGGGAATGAAGCCGACTCTTCGGGCAATTCATTTCTGACGATTACCTGCATAATCAAAGAAACGATAAACCAGTCTACAAAATTTCTAATTGGCGCGAATCCCAATTCCCAGCTCCAAAAATCAAAAATGGGTGCAATCGGCTCGATAAAAATATCTAACAGCACCATAAGAAACGCGCCGCAAAAAATAGCCAACCATTTATTAGAAATAAATCGTTTAGAAACAGTAGCGGTCAAAAAAGTAAGAACTACCCAGTTTACCCCAATCAAGATTGGAACACCAATAACTTTAAATCCAAGATTTTCTCCGTACACATAACTTCCAAAGAGCAATCCTGTATTGACACCGACTGCTTCCACTGTCATGCCGAGTATGTAAACTACAAACCACACCAGGATGCTTCTCCATCCATTCTTAGGTGGGAAATTCCAAAACAAAAGGATCATTCCCAAGATTAAATTCATCGGAGTCTTTGAGACAAACCAATCCACGTATCCCAAGTAAATACCAATCATCCCAGAAATGGTGACCAGCCAAATAGAAAATATAGATAATGAATTTTTAGAATTTAATAGCCCCATCATTTTTCAGCATCAATTATTTCAGAAGTAATTTTAGCAGAAAGGAGACACAAAGGAATCCCTCCTCCCGGGTGAACCGAGCCTCCAATGAAATACAAATTTTTCAATTTTCTCGAGAAATTCGGATGTCGTAAAAACGCTGCAAATTTTGAATTGCTCGCCGCTCCATACAAGGCTCCTCGATAGCTGCTGGTGCGTTTTTCAATGAGCGGTGGAGTCAATACTTCTTCCGTTTCAATAAGCTCGCTCAATTCAACTTGAAGCAGACGATTTAATTTATCAATTATATTCTGACGCGCCTGTGTGACCAATTCTGACCAATCTTGACCGTAGTCGCCTGGCGCATTAATCATCACAAACCAATTCTCACAATCTGCCGGAGCATCATCTACCTTTTCCTTGCTTGTGATATTGATATAAATAGTAGTGTCATCTAATAAAGTTTTCTTATCGAAAATATGCTCGAACTCTTCAGAATAA
>JAIXWP010000047.1 GCA_027491215.1 Flavobacteriales bacterium
TCTTATCAAATCCGCATCACAGATGCGCTTGGTAAAATTGTTTTCACTGATAAAATTTACAGAGAACAAGGAGCATTCAATCACGTGATTGTATTCGAACAACGACTCGGCGCTGGATTATACATGATCGAATGGATTAGTCCGGATAATCTCAAAACCACAGAAAAACTAGTGGTACACAACTAGTTGTTTTTAAATAAAAGTTTAAAAGCCCCTTTCCAATGAAAGGGGCTTTTTTGTATCCATGATGTTCCCTAATGATTAAATCAGCGTTAGCCTTCTGCGATTTAACATCGTAAGGAAATGACAAGCCTAGCTTTGTTTTCAAATTACTTAGTGATGATCCCTTGCCTTCGTTTCAACCAGCTTTTGCGCGGTGTGATATTATGTTGTATGCTTTTTTTTTCTACTAAAAATTCCTTCGCACAACTCACCGAAGGGTTTGAAAGCACCACAATTCCTGCAACCAATTGGACCTATACTTCCGTTACACACGGCACAACTAACCCTCGCACAGGAACTCGATGTGCAACATTCAACGCGAACAATGACGCAATTATCACACCTCTCATTGCATCTCCGGGCACACTCACTTTTTGGACCCGCAGAAGCGGAACAGCCCCTACTGCACCATCATTCACCGTTGCCTATTCATCTAGTATTTCTGGGCCATGGACAACTGTAGGAACAGTTTCTTCTTTTACTACAACCTATCAATCGTTTACTTATACTTTTTCATCTATATCGAACATTTATATTCGCGTTCTACACACTAGAACAGCGGGCGCAAACGAGATTTACTTAGATGACTTTTCTGTAACCAATGGTTGTACCAACGTAGGAATCTCAAGCATCAGTTCCACCGCACTAGGAGTTTGTCCAAGCGCAACTGTCAACTTAAGCGCTGTTGGTGTTGTAGGAACCAGCGCTGTTGTGAATTGGTATTCATCCCCGGGCGGTATAGGCCTCTTAGGAACAGGCTCGTCGCTGAACAACGTCGGTGCAGGCACGTACTATGCTCGAGTAACAGGCACGTGCGGTTCGCCACAAGAAGTATCGACAACCATTACGGCATACGCTGCAGCCAATACCTCGGCCATCACAGGAAACACCACTCCATCATGCTTTGCAACTAATCAAACATATAGCGTAACACTAACGACCGGTAGTTCATATGCTTGGTCAATTCCTTCCGGAGCGTCAATAAATTCAGGAGCTACAGGACCGAACAATCATTCGGTTTCAATTTCATTTAGCAATATAGATGGAAATATTTCAGTAATAGAAACGACATCCAACGGTTGTGTGGGCACTACTCAAACGCTTCCTGTTGCCCTCCAGGGTTGCGGAATAGACGCTGATTTTACAGCCTCCGCAACATCCGTGTGCCAAGGCTTCGCTATTACATTTACCAACACTAGCCTTAACACCTCTTCCAACACAACTTATTCATGGAATTTTGGAGCTGGTGCAAGTCCTAGCACTGCCAATGGAATAGGGCCTCATTCTGTAACTTACAGCACCCCCGGTAATGCCTCTGTGTCCCTCACGATCACAGACGGCGTTTCAAATACAGAAACGAAATCAAACTTCATCACCGTAATTTCTTCACCAACCGCTGATGCTGGTGTAGGAGTAGCCACTGTTTGTGCTGGTGTACCAACAGCGCCATTAGGTGGATCAATTGGTGGCTCCGCCACCTCCGCAATATGGAGCGATGGCGGGGCTGGCGGAACGTTTCAATCAAATGGCGGAGCCACACCAAATTTGACAACCTATACTCCCTCAACCTCAGCGTCTGGAAACATCGTATTGACATTAACTGCTAGCAGTCCTAGCTGTGGAACTTCAACTGATAACATATCGGTAGCTATTCTTCCAGCACCAATTGTACCTGTAGCTAATGGAGGTATATCACCTCAAATTTTAAATGTGACGAATGATTCTTTTCTTGCCAATTGGAGTACAAATCCAGGAGAGAGCTACTTGATAGATGTAGCTACGTCTCCCACGTTCTCTGTTGGTGGCACATTCCTTTCTGAAGGATTCAATGGAAGCTTATCCAACTTTAACATTACTTCTGGTACTGGTGTTTACTATAGCGGAAACTCAGCGACAGGTGACAGACCTGCCTCATCACCATTTACAACAGAGGGCGCTAATTCATTCGGCAAATCAAATGGAGAAGTAATAATTACATCTAACACTATCGATGCTTCCTCCTACAACAATATTTCTCTCACATTTGACCTAGCTTCTTTTTCTATTGGATCTACAGGAAACGGCGCTGATGCAGGAGATTATATTTCAGTAGAAGTTAGCACTGACGGCGGAACCAATTATTTCAACACGATAGAAGTACTCGGAAATGCAAATGCTTATTGGTCTTTCGCTGCTACTGGCGATGCCTCTACTTCATATGACGCTGACAATAATCCGGTCGTATTTCAGCCTTCGGGTGGTGGTAGTAGAACAACGGATGGATATAGCGATATCATCATTTCAAATATTCCGTCAACTAACGCTCTTCGAATTCGAATTACTCTATTCAACAATACCGCTAATGAGCGTTGGCTGATTGACAATTTACAATTAGCGGGAAATGGTTCCTCATATGTTTCAGGTTATGAAAACTTGGCTGTTTCAACTAGCCCGTTAACAGTCACAGGGCTTAATGAAGAGACAACTTATTACTACCGTATCAGATCCACCAACAGCTGCGGAACGAGCGCCAACTCTAATGTTGTAGAAGTGACCACATCATGTCCTGCGCCTACAGTAGCTCCATCAAACCTAAACTTCAGTAATATCACAGAAAGCGGCCTTGATTTATCTTGGTCAAGCGGTAATGGAAGTCAGGCCATCATACTTTGCAGACAGGGCTCTCCAGCAACTTCCAATCCTTCAGATAACATTACCTATTCATCAAATAGCAATTTTGCAACTGCACCTTCATTGGGTGATGCGCAGATTGTTTACGTAGGTAACGCTACCAGTAGTTCTATAACCGGCCTTACACCGGGTACTCAATACTATTTCACCATTATTGAGTTCAACTGCGGAGCAGGAAGAGAACGCTATAGTAGCGTTAATCTAGTGGGATCATCGTTTACAAAACCGGCCAATGTTATTCTATCAGAAAATTGTACAACTAATTCTACCCATCAACTCGAATGGTCGTTCGGTTTAGGAAATAACGCTGGAGTAAAAATATTCGCTCGACCTCTCACACCGCCTTCTGGGCCTGGGGTACAGACACCTAGTACTTTCACCGGCGCTAACGCAGACTATAATCTTGCAGCAGATTACGGAGCACGTGGAAGATTGATTTATGATGGCAACGGAACCTCTGTCACAGTTTCCGGATTACTTTCAAATACGCTTTATCATTTCTCAGCATACACTTATACAAACGCTGCTGCGAGCAATTGGTCAACTGGTGCTACCGTTTCACAATTAATTGGAGTTTCCGAAATCTCCACTCTCAACGCAACTCCTGGGAATGAAGAGGCAAATATTGGCTGGACCAATCCAGCCCTTCTGTGTTTCGATGAAATACTAGTTGTCGCAAACCAAGGCTCAGTATCCTTTAATCCAACAGGCAACGGTTCTTCATACTTAGCAAATAGCGTTTACTCTTCAAACAATCAAGTTGTTTACAAAGGAAACGGAAACAATATTCTTGTAACGGGACTTACAAACGGAGTGCAGTACTGCTTCAAAGTTTATGTAAGAAGAGGAACCGAATGGTCATTCGGTTTAGAAGTTTGCACCATTCCAACAACAGTAACAGAATTTCAACCCGGCGATCTTGCGATTCTTGCTGTAAATACCCAAGTTCTTGGATCCGGCTCTACAGATGAAATTTGTTTTGTGTCCTTTAAAGAAATTACAGAGGGCACGTCTTTCTATATAACTGATAACGGATATGAGCGTGCTATTGCCGAACGATGGGGTGACACTGAAGGTGTGGCTAGTTTCACAAGAAACATTGGGGCGCCAACTATTGCTGCAGGAACCGTTATTTGTGTTAACGGGCCATTCGCATCCGAGCCTCGCTATGAAATCATTTTATGTGGAACTTTAGACAATGCAAACTGGACGATCAATGCAGATGTTATCGGTGCTGGAGCAACCACTTTTGACCTCAACTCATCAGACCAGGTTTGGATTATGCAAGGCGGAACATGGACCAATCCATCGGGTACGCAAAACGCGACTTACGATGGAAACCCATTGTATGGTTGGTCTGGTATAGAATGGAAAGACAATATTGGAAGCGCAGCTCCAACATGGACCACTGCTGGATCACGTCTAATCCCTAGAACAGAATGCTTCACTACCACGCTAGATAATCTACCCAATAACAGTAAGTCCAAGTATGTGGGTCCAATGACCGAAACAACTAGACTAGGCTGGATAACAAGAATTAATGATGCGTCCAATTGGCTTGGATATGCTACAAATGGAGACTATGATAACGCTGGGGCCGCATTTGACTACTACAACGAGTGTATCGTTTTAGCACTCGCTGTACCAACTGAAATAGCTGGTCGTTGGCTCGGTTCAAAAAATGAAGATTGGTTTGATTGTGCAAACTGGGACACTAAGACAGTTCCTGATAGCACTATCAATGTTGTAATTGAAAATGTAGCTGGTCTAAATAGCAATTGCAAAGTGGACATAACCGCTCCGAACGCCGCTCTATTCAACAACCTCGCTTCATGCGCCGACATAACGATCAGTGAGAAAGAGCTGATTCTTCAATCGAATACTTCAAACCAAATTACTATTCATGGCGATTTAACTATCGCTACAACTGGCATTTTAAACATGGATGATGGAACCGCCTCTCCTGACGGAACGATTATTCTATTTGGTAATTGGATCAACAACAGCAACACTAATTTCTTAGAAGGTAATAGCAGTGTGATCTTAGAAGGAAACATCAATCAATTGATTTCTTCTTCAGACAATGAAGTATTTTACAATCTAGAAATTAATAACGCACAAGGAGTAACGCTAACAAGTAATACTTCAGTAGCAGGAAACTTAGCCCTTTCGGATGGAATCATTTCAAACCCGGCAGACACATTGACTGTCGGTATAAATGCTGCGCAACTTGGATCACTTACGTATATTGATGGGCATACAACAGGGGTCTTTCAACGATGGGTAAATGGTGCAAATCAATCATTGCTTTTCCCTGTAGGAAACGAAATCAATCCGCAGCTCGCTTCCATTAATTTCAACACTGCTACAACTGGCACTTTTTCTCTTTCATTTCAAACGACACTTCCAACGAATAATGGATTACCGCTTTTTGACAATGGCATTAGTTTGGAAAATAATTTTTCCGAAGGCTTCTGGAGAACTGCTAGCAACAATGGAATTGTAAGTCCTCAATTTAATATTTCTCTTACTCCAACAAATTTTTCAAGCCATCTACTAAACAGCCAATCCAGAATCGTTGAGCGTTTTTTCAATGGTAATTGGCTTGTGCAAGGAAATCATGGAGGCCTCATTGGTGGTATTATCTCGAGAAATAATTTAACAGCTTCTGGAGAGTTTGCCATTTCAAGTGGACGGGAGTGTGTCAGCGGAATCACTGGCCCAGCGTCTATATCACAAGAAATTTGCGTTGGTGATGCAATACTTCCCGTATCGATAAACACTACCGGCGGCCAAGGAACAATAAACTATCAATGGTACTTCGGAGTGCTAAATAATACTACTTCTGGAAATAGTTTGGGCGCTCTCAATGGTGCTCAAACCAACACATACACTCCACCAACTGATTTCGACTCGAATGGATTTTTCTATTGCATCGTAACACAGCCCGGATCAGCTTGTGCTCCTGTTGTTTCATCTACGAGCCAAATCAACTTCTCTACACCACTCAATCCATCTATTTCAATAACCGCTGACGCAACGGAAATTTGTGGTAGCACCAATACAGTTAACTTCACGAGCAACGGAAATGAGTTAGGTTCAAATCCTAACTATCAATGGTTCCTTAATGGAAACCCTGTTGGCGGCAATAACCCAACGTTTGTTCTTTCAAATGCAGTCAATGGGGATGTGGTGTATCTCGTTGTTACCCCTAGTGAAATTTGTAAGGTTGTCAGCTCTGCTCAGAGCAATAACATTACACTTAATGTCACTGCGGGAAATACATTTTATCAAGATCTCGACGGCGACGGCTTCGGCAATCAAAGTGTTTCAATCAACACGTGTGTTCAACCTGTTGGATACATTCCTGCTCCCGTCGGGGATCTTAATTTCGACGGACTACCAGACTTCGATTGTAATGATAATAATGAAGATGTGAATCCTAGTCTTGACGAAATATGTTCGCCTGAAGACGACAACTGTGATGGATTCATCAACGAAGGATATGCCGCAACCCTCTATTATCAAGACCTTGATGGCGACACGTTTGGAAATCCTATCGTTACAGTCAGCACTTTCTCTATTCCTCCGCTCGGTTATGTTCTAAACAATAGCGATTGTAATGATACAAACACTGCTGTTCGCCCGAATGCTACTGAAATCTGCGATGGAATCGACAACGATTGCGATGCAACGATAGACGAGGGATGCGGACCAATCAATGATCTTCGTCTCGCTGCATTAATTATTTATCCAAATGTCCTTGGTTCTTGCTCTCAAAACGTTGGCACTCTAATCGGAGCTACAGTGAGTCCTGAATCTCAAAGTGCTTGTCCAACAGGTGAGGATGTCTGGTACTACTTCACAGCAACATCAACGGCTGTAAGCATTCTTTGTAACTCGGCAAACACCAATGTATTGATTGAACTACAACACGAAAACGGCACCATGATGGAGATTGAAAACATTCAAAACATTGCTGGTCTTGAGCGCTTAAACTATAGTGGCTTGACTCCAGGAATGACCTACTTCATCAGTGTCCGAAATCATAATTCAACCATTACTGCTGGATCTGATTTTACTATTTGTGTGCAAAGAATATTATCTTCCTCTTGCGACTTAGCAACACCAACTCCATCATTGTGTGCTGCTTTCAAAGCGACCTTCACCAATGCAAACCAATATATCTATCACTTCGGCAGCACTGTTGTAAACGGTCCGTATGCCGCTACTGTGGCGGGATCTGGAAACACATTGCTTCCATTAGCGTCAGTACCAGGTTTGACTTATGGAATGACAGTTACTGTTTCGGTTGATGCTGTCTATGCATTGCCGAA
>JAIXWP010000126.1 GCA_027491215.1 Flavobacteriales bacterium
AAAGAAACGGAAATGTCGAGAAAGCGCGGGTCACATTTCGATTCCTTGGTCCATTTGTGGAGTATAGTTTTTTTAGAAAATATCCTTGGGAAGCAATGGTCACTGCGCAGGCTGGAGTAGGTAAGCTTTACTTGGATCCGGATGGGAATAGTGGTGGCGAGCGCATTTTCGAAAAGCAAGCCTTTATCTATGAACCGACCATTGGGTTTGAGTATAAGATCGCCAATTTGATTGGCCTTGGCCTCGGATATGGCTATCGTTTAGTGTTGCACAATAGCGACGAAATCGAACAACAGTTTACGGCTCCTGTTTTCGTGTTGCGAACTAGGATTATATTCGACAAAATTTGGCCTGTCATTAAAGAGAAGGTTTATAAGAATTAACCATTACAGCTATGGATGGATTTGACATAAGAAATGAAGCGGATCAACCCGCGGACAAAGAATATGATAAGGTATTAAGGCCGAAAAGTTTTGATGACTTTACGGGCCAAGGTCAGGTGTTGGAGAATTTGGAAGTATTTGTAAAAGCTGCGAAGCTTCGCGAAGAAGCGTTGGATCACGTATTATTCCACGGGCCTCCAGGTTTGGGAAAAACAACATTGGCTTACATCATTGCCAATGAAATGGGGGTGAGCGTAAAGACAACATCTGGTCCTGTTCTTGACAAGCCAGCTGACCTCGCAGGATTGTTGACCAATCTCGAAACAAACGACGTATTATTTATAGATGAAATACACCGCTTAAGCCCGGTGGTAGAAGAGTATCTGTACTCAGCGATGGAGGATTATTGTATCGATTTAGTGATCGATACAGGACCGAACGCTCGTTCGGTTCAAATCAAGTTGAATCCATTTACTTTAATTGGAGCGACAACAAGAAGTGGATTGTTGACAGCGCCGTTGCGCGCTCGATTTGGAATCAATGCACGTCTTCAATACTACGATGCGAAAACATTGACCGACATTGTGGAGAGAAGTTCTGCGTTGCTGGCAATAGAAATCACTCCAGATGCAGCGTTTGAAATTGCGCGTAGAAGCCGCGGCACGCCTCGTATTGCGAACGCACTGCTTCGACGTGTGAGAGACTTTGCTCAAATCAAAGGCGACGGAACCATTGAAATCAATATCACACGCACAGCATTGAATGCATTGAATGTTGACACCTTGGGGTTGGATGAGATGGACAACAAAATATTGATGACCATCATGGATAAATTCAACGGCGGTCCTGTTGGATTGACCACCATTGCAACTGCTGTGGGCGAAGATTCGGGAACGATTGAAGAAGTATATGAGCCATTCTTAATTCAAGAAGGCTTCCTAACGCGCACACCGCGAGGTCGTCAGTTAACTGAGTTGACATATAAACACCTTGGCAAATTGCGCAAGCCAGATGCAGGGAAGTTGTTTTGATTTTGAAATGAGCGACTAGTGACTAACTACTAGTGACTATTGGAATAACAAAGCTAACATGCAATCAAATCTCCATCACTCGGAAATAGTTAAGCGTATCTCTCGCGACTTGGGCTTTTCGTTTTGTGGAATTTCGCGTGCGGAGTTTTTAGAAGAAGAAGCTCCTCGTTTGGAAGCTTGGTTGCAGCAAGGCATGCATGGTAAGATGTCTTACATGGAAAATTATTTTGACAAGCGCTTGGATCCTCGCTTGTTGGTGCCGGGAGCAAAATCGATAGTTTCTGTATTATATAATTATTTTCCTGAAAAAAAACCGAATGATTATTCGGTCAAGATTAGTAAGTATGCTTATGGTGAGGATTATCATATCGTGATAAAAGACAAGTTGAAGGAGATGATGCGGTTAATACAGGAACAGTTTGGGGCTGTTGAGGGGAGGGCTTTTGTAGATAGTGCGCCAGTATTGGATAAGGCGTGGGCAAAGAAGGGAGGTTTAGGATGGGTTGGAAAGAACGCAAACATCATCAATAAGGGAAATGGGTCATTTTTCTTCATAGCTGAATTGATCATCGATTTAGAATTGGCGCCTGATGGTCCTGTGAAGGATTATTGCGGCACCTGCACTGCATGTATCGATGCATGTCCAACCGAGGCTATTGTTCAGCCATATGTGGTGGATGGAAGTAAGTGTATTTCGTATTTAACAATTGAGTTGAAGGAACAGGTTCCTCAAGAGTTTAAGAACAACCTAACCGAATGGGCGTTCGGTTGTGACATTTGCCAGGATGTATGTCCTTGGAACCGATTTTCGACACCGCATCAGGAACCACGATTTGAGCCTAGTGATTCTTTTTTAAATCTGAGCAAGCGGGATTGGCAAGAGATGACGTCAGAAGTTTTTACAAAACATTTTCAAAAGTCCCCATTAAAACGCGCCGGTCTAGAAAAACTGAAGTCAACGATTTTTGTGGAGTGAAAAAAGCCCGCTCCAAAAATGGAACGGGCGGTTAATGAGATTTCTTTTTTTGTTGGATTTAAACCAAGCCTGGTCTAAACGCGCGGGCGATGATGTCGCCATAAACAGAGCCAAACTGATCAACACACCATTTGTAAAAATTCAACAGCTCTTCAGCTTTCAACCTCTTAATGGCCTTTTCTAACTCTTTACGGAATAGAAGTCGATCGAAGCTCACCTTTAGAAGGATTTCCTTGCAAAAATCTAACATGGCTTCAAATTTTCTGTAACGAAGATGGCGTTTTTTTTTAATTATCGGTTGTGAATGTTTGTTACTTTTTCACAATCTGCATTTGGAACAATTGTGAACAAATTTTCTAGATCTCCGCAACGTTGGCTAAGGCATTTTATTGCACATTGACTATAATTTATCATCTTTGAAAAAAGATCCATCCTATGAGACTTATTTTGACGCTTTTAGCACTTTTGGTGACGCTTAGTTTTCAAGCACAAACCAATAAATCCATAGATGTAGAAATCTCTGGATTACCTGTTTCAATGAAACAAGGCGAAACATTAAAATTTGAATTGATAGCAAAAAAAGATATCAAGGCGGAGGTTGCTATATTCATGGATACATATTTAGCCTACCAAGCCAACGCTGAAATAAAATCAGGCACCCTCACCTACGAGTTCGATACTACAGGTTGGAAACCAGGGAAGTATTATGTGCTAGTAAAAAACGAAACGATTCATTATCAAGTGGATTTTAAAATAGAGTAGTTGACAAATCGAAATTCTCAATTCTCGATTCGAGATTTGAAATTCGAGATTCGGAATTCATTTAAATGCGAAGCATTTAGTTTGTTCTCGGCAAAGCCGAGATCATTTGTCCCTTGTCCCTTGTCCATATCCTTTCTTTTATGACAAAACTCACTTCTTTACTAAACGAATATGGCGAGAGCCATCAGCATCCTACAAATAAGTTGGTGCATTGGATTTGTGTGCCGTTGATTTTTTGGAGCATAGTCGGATTGCTTTATGCGGTTCCATTTCATGTATTCAATGATTGGATCAATGTGGCCTCTATTGCCTTGCTAGCAGTCTTAGTTTATTATTTACGCTTATCAGTGAAACTGGCCATAGGGATGTTGCTTTTTGCAACAATTTGTATCTTGTCATGTCGACTTCTAGCAACTATGGAATTACCCATTGTCGCTATATCACTGGTTGTATTCGCAGGTGCGTGGATTGGTCAATTCTGGGGACATAAGATTGAAGGCAAGAAACCATCTTTTTTAAAAGACATCCAATTCCTCCTCATCGGCCCAGCGTGGTTGATGAGTCAAATCATTAAGGGGGAGTAGTTCTCGATTCTCGATTCGGAATTCGAGATTCGAGATTCCAAATTCATTGAAATGCGAAGCATTTCATTTATTCTCGGCGAAGCCGAGATCATTTGTCATTTGTCCCTTGTCATTTGTCTCTTGTCATTTGTCTCTTGTCCCTTGTCATTTGTCATTGAATAGCCTTATTTTTGCGGTTGGAAAAAAACTCAGCGTTGGCGCTAGTTGTTAGTCATCATACTATGAAGAAGCTCTACAATACAGTTGATAAAAGGATTTTGAAGGAACGCATAGCGAAGAGCAATGAACCGCGCACGACGGTGTCCTTTTATAAGTATCATCAGATTGAAAATCCGCAACAGTTCAGAGATGATTTGTTTTTGGCGTGGACATCTTTCGGAGTTTTAGGTAGAACCTATGTGGCAAATGAAGGAATCAACGCACAGATCAGTGTGCCGGATGCGCAATTTGATGCGTTTAAAAATCATTTGTATTCGATTTCTTTTTTGAATAATGTGCGATTGAATACCGCAGTGGATGATAATGGAAAATCATTTTTTGCATTGCGTCTCAAGGTTCGCCCGAAGATTGTTGCTGATGGAATTGAAGACCCAAATTTCGATCCTTCTAATACAGGAAAGTATTTGAGTGCAGAGGAGTTTAATGCAAAGATGAGCGACCCGAATACGGTAGTAGTGGATATGAGAAATCACTACGAATCGGAAGTAGGACACTTTGATGGGGCGTTATTGCCTGATGTGGATACGTTTCGAGAGGAGATAAAAGTGGTAGAGGATATTTTGAAAAATGATAAGGACAAGCAAGTGTTAATGTATTGCACAGGCGGCATTCGATGTGAGAAGGCTTCTGCTTACATGAAGTATAAGGGCTTTGAAAATGTCTATCATTTAGAAGGGGGAATTATTAAGTACGCGCGCGACATCAAAGCGAATGGCGTTGAGAATAAGTTTAAGGGGGTAAATTTCGTCTTTGACGAAAGAATGGCAGAACGTATCGGCGATGAAGTGATCGCTAAATGTCACCAGTGCGGAACGCCTTATGATATTCATACTAATTGCGCCAATCTAGCTTGTCATATTCTTTTCATACAATGTCCAAATTGTAAAACGAAATACGACAATTGCTGCTCTGAAGAGTGTCAGCACATTTTTCACCTCCCCGAAGAAGAACAACGCGCCATCCGCAAAGGCAAAAAAGCGGAAAGGAATGTGTTTAAGAAGGGGCGGTTTGGGAGTGACAAGGGACAAGGGACAAATGACAAATGATCTCGGCTTTGCCGAGAACAAACGACAAGAGACAATTGACAAATGACGATTGAACATTCTTGATCGGATGGGCTGTTTGTGTGTGGCTATTATTTATTGAGTTTTTTTTTGATTGTAATTATACTGGCACCAAGCATTCTTTTTATTTCACTTAATTTTCTAAAAATGTCCTGAGGGACTTCAATCTGTTTATTTCTCGAGCACAATTCTAACCAAAATTGGGTTTCTGATGCTTCTTTCTCTGATATTTTAAGTTTATGTAGCAAATCACTAGGACTTTCTGCATACTCAGCTTCATAGATATTAGCGCCAATTGACGATGCTGATCTAATGAGTTGAGTCGATATTTCAAACATTTTCTTTTCTTTTAGCAAATCACAGAAGGTGATAATGGTAGCGGCAAAATCAAGCGATCTTTCTTTCAGAATATGTTTCATAAATTAAAATTTCAGCAAAGAAAATTTCAAATCTACTTTATAACTGAATGGTATCAATTGTTTAAACAGTCATTCTGTTATTCAATATTCGCATAAAAAAATCCTGCCAAAAGCAGGATTAAAATAGTTTACAAACAACACTTACACCATTTAATATTTGTCGCTTGTCACTTGTCACTTGTCTCTTGTTCTCGGCAAAGCCGAGATCACTTGTCATTGAGAATCCCTTCAATCTCCTCTACTTCTAGGGGGAATTTGGCGAAGAGGTCGCGGTTGCCGGTGGCGGTGATGACGATGTTGTTTTCAAGACGAATACCTAAGTTTTCTTCTCGGATATAAATGCCCGGTTCTACGGTGAAAACATTTCCCTCTTGAATAGGCTCGGCCCAATTTCCAACGTCGTGAACATCTAGTCCTAAGAAGTGACTTGTGCCATGCATGAAATACTTTTTGTATGCTGGCCAAGATGGGTCTTGATTTTTCACATCTTCTGCAGAAATTAATCCAAGACCGATGAGTTCTTTGGTCATCAATTCACCTACTTCTTTGTGATATTCATGCATGTAAACTCCTGGCTTAAGAAGGGCGGTAGCGCCTTTCATCACGCGTAGTACTGCGTTGTAAACATCTTTTTGGCGTGGGGTAAATTTGCCGCTTACTGGAATGCAACGTGTCATATCCGCGTTGTAGTTACCATATTCAGCACCTACGTCCATCAATATTACATCGCCTTCTTTACAAGGTTTGTCGTTATCGATGTAATGTAAGACACATGCGCTAAATCCAGAAGCAATGATAGGAGTGTAAGCAAATCCTCTAGATCCGTGGCGAAGGAATTCGTGCGCGAATTCAGCTTCGATTTCGTATTCCATCACACCGGGCTTGATCATTTTCATCACACGTTCCAATCCACTTTGTGTGATATCGATCGCACGTTGAAGTTGTGCAATTTCTTCACTGTCTTTCACAGCGCGCAATGCGTGCATGATTGGAGCCGAACGCTCGATGATGTAATGAGGATATTTTTCTCTAAACCATTTTGAGAAACGCATTTCGCGTGTTTCTACTTCAATGGATGCACGCGTGTGTTCGTTGCTATTAAGATAAACACATGATGCCTCGTTTAACAAAGCGTGCATGACTTTATCAAAGTCCTTCACCCATTGAATATTCTGAACTCCTGTTTGTTCGCGCGCTTGCTCTTTGTTAAGCTTTGCGCCTTCCCAAATTGCAATGGTTTCGTTTGTTTCTTTTAGAAAAAGAATTTCGCGTTGCGCTGCATGAAAAGAATCTGGAAAAATCACAAGGATACTTTCCTCTTGATCAACACCGCTGAGATAGAATATATCTGAAGCTTGCTTGAATGGAAGATGTCCATCAGCGCTCGTTGGATAGATATCGTTACTACAGAAAATTGCAAGGCCACCTTTTTTAAGTTTAGCAGCGAAGCGTTTTCTATTTTGAATATAATGTTCTTTCGAAAGTTGTTTGTAGCGCATATGATTATTGTAGCATTGGCCATTTCATCACTTCATCTTCTTCGATGTCGCGAGCAGCGGCTTTTCCGATTACAGTTTTAATTTCTTTTGGTGATATACCGCTTGCAGGTCTTTTCCAAGTGAGATCTTCGGCAGTGATGATTTGACCGGCAGGAATCGCGCGTGAAGCAACGAGGCTTCGGCGAGCATTTGCTCTTGCGGGCGCTTCGCTTTCTAATGCAGTCATTTCAAAGGTGCCCATCAATTCAAATGTACGATCCATGCGGTTCCAGAAGTGTTTTAGATCTTCTTTGTCCATCGCATGATAGTGGTCATTTCCTGGCAATGTTTTATCATGAGTGAAGTGCTTTTCAATTACGGCTGCGCCGAGTAGTGTAGCTACTTCACAAGTATGCATGTCTTTTGGTAAAGTGTGATCACTGTAGCCCGGAACTACATCTGGGAAGAGACGAATCATGTCTTTGATCATTCCAAGATTTGCATTCGGATCCATAGTAGGATAGTTCAGCACGCAATGCATCAAGCAAAGCGGAACACCATAGCTCTCGATGGTTTCAACGGCTTGCATTACTTCCCATTTGTATGCAGCACCAGTAGAAAGAATGATAGGCTTTCCGAAGCTGCATTGATATTCGATGAAAGGTAAATTAGTAAGGTCGCTGCTTGATATTTTGAAAACAGACATCAAGTCGTTAAGGAAAGTAGCACTTTCTACATCGAATGGAGTACTCATGAATTCGATACCAGCGGTTTCGCAATAGCGCGCTAGCTCTTCATATTCTTTTTTCCAAAACTTATCGTATTTCTTGAAGAGCTCAAACTGGCTGCGTGTTGGCTCTTTCGTAATATCCCAATAGTATGGACTGTCTTTGCTAGCAATGGTTTCAGCCTTGTAGGTTTGAAATTTAATAGCATGTGCACCACCTTCAGCAGCTTCATCAATCAAGCGTTTTGCTAGTTCCATAGAACCTTCATGGTTAACGCCAGCCTCTGCAATCATATATGGTTTATGCAGTTTGCGTGGGTTGTAGGTGGAAAGAAAATTGACCAGTTTCATATATGGGTTAAATTACTTTTTTCTATTGGGTAAATATCGGAAAAAAACGGAGCGATATCATACATCTCCAATGATAACCATTTTGGCAGTAGTTGAGTCAAAGCGAAATAGGGGAGTAAGCAAGATTCTGGTGTCCCCCTCTTGAACTACTTGAGTTCCACTTGGAAATATAGATTGTAGTTGTTTGAGGTGCTCATCGCTATCAATCATTACAAAATTGAAATAATCTTTTTCATCAAAATACCACGCTCTGCTATTTGCATGCAAGTAAGGAAAGACATCGGGAAAAACTGCAACGATTCGAATGTCGTTTTTACATAAATACTCGTGCGATTTAGAGTTCCAATAGGTCGAAGCCCCTTGTTTAAGATTGTGTTTTTCTATCAAGGTATCTACCTCTTTTGCGAAGGTTGGATAGAGATTAATTTTTTCATTAAAAGAAGAAAAGTACAGCGCGAAAAATCCAATCGCTATAACTGAAGCTGTGATTGAAAATACTCTTGTGAATTTTTCCGCACGTAATTTTGAAATGAGAATAAATGAACAAATCAAAAATGATATCAGCAAGGCGCCTATAAAGTATCGGTTGTGCTGATGGGACATGTAACTTCCATTAAGTATAGGAGCTACTACAGTTAAGAAAGTACTTGATGCGAAGAAGAATAGAATGAGGTGATTTGATTTTAGTATTTGGAATTTATTCTTCAAAATAATTAGAATCGATATTAGCATGAAACCAAGTGCAATAATGTAAAAGACAGACTTTACATGGAAGAGGTTAAACATCATTTTAATATCCTTAAAAAATTGAATTGCAGAATCCTTGCTGTATGAAAAAGCGAATTCACGGAATGCGCGTTCGATGGTTGGATATGCTGGTTCTTTATGATAGTTGATGTACATGTTCGCCATAATAAACGCGGCGCTAATTGTCACGAAGAGAGGGATAGCGATCTTGATTTTTTTTTGAAAAACGAGAAGCGTTGCTATTCCAAAAAGGGGTATGAGACATTGAATCCAGAAGAGCTTGTCGTTGGTTCCAGCAAGTGTAGCATGTACCAAGAATGGTAGCCACCACCACCATTGATTTTTATTAAAAATTTGAATAAGAATGCGAATGGCGATAAGCGTACTCAACGATGCTCCTAAGTGAAAGGAGTTGCTAAGAAGCTGAAATACAAACTCCACATCATCATTGATCACAACTGCTAGAAAAGGAACGCCTGCTAGAAGAATACCGAGTGCTTTTTGATTTAATGAAAGAGATTTTATTGTGGTATGGACAATGTTGCCTGTCAAAAAAACGAATAGCAAATATTGAAAAATGCCAAAGAAGATTATTGTTGTGATAGTGTCGTTTAAAACACTCATTAATCCTGAAAAGATGAGAAAATCGGGATAGAGGTTTGGAGAAGCATTGAAAGACCATTGATGAAAATCTCCATTTTCCAAAATCAAATCCCGGTAGATGCTCGGAAGGTACATTGTATCGGAATTGCAGAAATAAATTTGAAAGCTGTCTTTATCTGCAAGTCCTAGTGTTAATGCAATCACGCAAATTAATGCGATGAATGCTAGAGGTAGGGGATATGTCTTGATAAATTTTGACATGTTCTTATCCGAATAGAGAGGAGAAGAGCTCTTCTACACGGGCTACTTGATGTACTTTAATTCCTTTGGAAATATTTTCAATTCCCTTGTTGTATTTTGAAATATAGATTTCGTCGAAACCTAACTTAGCAGCCTCATTGATGCGTTGATCGATGCGCGTAACGGGACGAATTTCGCCACTTAATCCGACTTCACCGGCGAAGCAAACTGAGCGAGGAACAGCAATGTCTTCTGAGCTAGAAAGTATCGCGGTGATTACGGCAAGGTCCATTGCAGGATCTTCTAGCCTCATTCCTCCAGCAATGTTTAGAAACACATCTTTCATGGCGAGTCTGAAACCGCATCTTTTTTCAAGTACCGCTAACAACATGTTGAGACGTCTAATGTCGAATCCTGTGGTGCTTCGTTGTGGAGTGCCATATACTGCAGTGCTTGCGAGTGCTTGAATTTCTACAAGCAATGGTCGAAGGCCTTCCATTGTGGCTGCGATAGCGGTGCCACTTAGTTGGTCATTTTGTGCATTGATTAAAATGTCCGAAGGATTATCTACTTCCTTTAATCCGCTTCCCATCATTTCATATATACCAAGTTCGTTGGTGCTACCAAAACGGTTTTTTGATGTTCGCAGCAAGCGGTATATATGATGGCGATCCCCTTCGAATTGGAGCACACAGTCGACCATATGTTCGAGCACTTTTGGTCCGGCTAATGTTCCTTCTTTAGTAATGTGTCCGATTAGAAAAACAGAGGTGTGATTTTCTTTTGCGTACTTCATCAATTGAGTGGTGCATTCACGTACTTGAGAAACGCTGCCGGGAGAGCTCTCAATCATTGATGTAGTAAGCGTTTGGATAGAGTCGATAATGAGTAGATCGGGGCGCGAATCTTTCAAGTGGAGCATAATATTATCAAGTGATGTTTCCATCACCACCATACATCTTGGATTGTCATAACCAAGACGTTCTACGCGCATTTTGATTTGATCTTCGCTTTCCTCTCCTGATACATAAAGCACACTCATATTAAGTTGCTTAAGCGCTACTTGCAGCATTAGCGTGCTTTTACCGATTCCTGGTTCGCCTCCAAAAAGGATGAGGCTTCCGGGCACTAATCCGCCGCCTAGAACACGATGCAGTTCTTGATCGACAATCGGTATGCGTTGGTGTATATCAGATTCGAGTTCGGAGATGGGGCGGGGTTTAGAAATTCGTCCGCTCAGTTTTGAAGGCACTTCTGAGGTTGTTTTTGAAACGACCTCTTCTACGAATGTATTCCATTCGCCACACGAAGGGCATTTGCCCACCCATTTGGGACTTTGGGTGCCACAAGTTTGACAAAAGAATGCTGTTCTAATCTTACTCATCTTATCGTTTTAGTATGGCGAATGTATCTAAAAAAAAGAAGCCCTTTTCATATGAAAAGGGCTTTCTTATACAGAGTAGTTATACTATTATTTCAATACGGTAAAGTGACCCTCAACGAGAGTTGTTGTACCGAATGGAAGTTCAATGATGTAGTAATATGTTCCTGTAGAAAGGTCACGCGGTCCCCAATCGTTTTGATAGTTCATAGAGGAATAGATTTCCTTACCCCAGCGATCGAAGATTTGAATTTTTGTGCGAGGATAGAAATCAAGACCTTCAATGAAGAACGTGCTATTGAATTGGTCTCCGTTTGGTGTGAATACGTTTGGAATTTTGAGATTACAAACATTCGCTGCAATAACGAAGGTTGTGCTTGAGGATCCACAAACATTGGTTGCTGTTCCAGTAACTGTAAATGGCAATAATTGACATTCTAGAGGAACTGTTTCAGAGCAAAGTTCAAATGTTGCTTGAAGGTTTGATGGGATAGGCAAGTTAGTACATGAGCTAGACCAAGTATATGATGTAGCATTAGTAGACTCAAGATTCAACACTTCACATTCTCCTGGGCAAACTGGTCGCTCATCCGTTACATCTGCAGCAGTAGTTGGAACTTGTGAAATGACAATATCTGAGCAGCTTTCAAGGCTTGTGTTACATCCTGCAAGGTCAGTAATATCATAACAATATTCACCAGACGCATCAACAGTGATGCTGTTAACGTTTGATTGGCCATTGCTCCATGTTATGCTATATCCAAATGGAACGTTGGTAGTCAATGTTACTTGATCATCATCACATTCAAGAATAGATGGAGGAAGAGCAGGTGCAGTTGCAGTAGGTACCGCAACAATGTTTGCACATGCTTGAGGTTCACTATCACAAAGATTAGAAACCGTAACACAATAAACTCCAGCGGCTGATACAGTAGGGGCAGGACCACTTAATGTTCCAGGCGTCCATGTATATACCAAGTTGGAATTGTCAAATGAAGAAGTAACAGGGTCAAGTGTAATAGAAGCGCCTGCACAAAGAAGTTGGTCAGTGAGAACCACAGCAGGCACATCGTTTTGGTGTTGAACTGTAAAGCTATCAGAAGCCGTTCCACAGCCGTTTGTAATCGATGCAGTAACAGTATAGTTTACATAACCCACATATGGTCCTGCTACAGCAGAGAGTTGATTATTTGCTACGTTGATGCTATTTCCAGTCCATGTAATTTCTCCCGTACCACCAAGGTCGGTAATAGCCGCAGTACCTGTCACGGTTTCTGCATCACAAAGAAGAGTATTACCATCAGGTGATAAAGTAAGCGTTGGGGTTTCAGTGAATTCAAGAGTGTAGCAATAATCAAGGCTACAAGTTGGATCATTGAAACAAAGCTCATAAATACCGTAGTCGCCTGGTGTGAAAATGTTCGGAGATTCTACTCCGCTTGCTACCGGATTGTACACATTGGTTGTAGTCAAAGACCATCCCGCAGGACCAGTAACGGTCCATGTTCCAGAAAGAGGTTGAGCAGCGCAAGAAGAAGTACCTGAGTACACAAGTCCCGGAGTCATACCCACAGGGCTTTGGAATACTTCGCCATTACAATTGATCACCCAGAAGTAATTATTTACGTCAAGTGTAGCATTACCATTGTTGGTATATGTAAGAGTGAATGTATCTCCGAGTCCGATTGGTACATTGAAGAAGGTGAAAGTACCAGTGGTGCTCATGATATAAGAATCAGAAGTACCGTCAGGATGTGTTACTACCGTTGTGAGGTAAGCACCTTGCCATCCAGAGCTAGATTGGTCTTGGCAATATACTAGTAGCGTTCCAGAAGCTGGATTGCTATATCCACCCGTGAATTCGATAGTCTCAAGACCATCGCAATATGCGCCTGAAAGATCATCGTTTGCTGGATCAATGAATGATTGTACTTGTACAATTTGTTGGATGTTCAATCCTTCACAACCAGCTTCGTTTTGAACGATTACGCCGTAGTATCCAGGATTGCTTCCGCTTGCTTGGAAGCATTGTTCGTTTGTAGGAGTAGAAGAAGGAATGTTTCCTTCATATCCAGGATAAACGAACCACTCGTAGGTTACCCATTCTTCTTCAAGACATACATCTTGAGAAACGCCAGGACATAGTTCAATAGGAACGTTGCCACCTGTAAAGCTTGGGATGAAGTATTCTGTAGCATCGACAAAAGCAGTTGCTGTAGAGCTACATTCACCTATTGTACCTACGACTGTAACATCACCACCGTCATCAACAGCGCAATCTTGTGTATCGCAACCTGTGCTCCAAGAATAACTATCGAATCCTGGGGTCGCTGAAAGTACTGTTTCACCACCAGCACAGAAGGTCAATACCCCTTCAATGCTAATAGCAGGAGGAACGATATCGAAGACTTCAAATACATAAGTAAGTGTTGTTGATTGTGCAGGATTACCGTTATCGGTAGCAGTTATTGTCACAACGTTAATACCAGCATTGCTTCCATTAGCAGCAAATGATCCAGTATGTGTTGCGGTATTTCCAGCAGTCACAGTTGAAGTTAATCCAGTGCCTGTTTGTGTAGTTGTAATCACAGTGTTTTGCCCTGCTTCTGGAGCAAGGAACTGCATTGTAAGGTCATATATTTCTCCTTGACACAAGCTGATAGTATCGCAGGGTGCGCTTACTGTGGCGAGCGGTGCATTGTTAGGAGAAGTTACACAAGTATTAAAATTGAGCGTTCTAAAGTCTAGCCAATTGATACCATCTTGTTGGTTAGCGTTAGCGCCATTTGGACCGTTGTAGTTGCCGTTGTTCAAGTTAAAACGTCCGAATTGAACACCATTATTTCCTGCAAGTCTATCAGCTCCAACATTGGCAGGCGTTGGACCACTGAATCCGCCAGTTCCGCCTACGTCACCATGCGCCCACTGCATATCTTTATAACAGAACTGGACATTATTGCTACCAGGAACGACACCTGCGTCGTTAGCGGTAATAATAATTTGGAAGGTGTTTGTTTTGTCAGCATGGTTAGCGAAGTAACCAACCTCTACATAGTTGAGATAAAATGCTTCTTGAGTGATTTTGTAGTACAATTCACCAGATGCTCTGAAATCGAAATCCGCCCAAAATCCACAGATGTGATCATATTGAGGTTCACCATTAGCTGGTGTTGGAAACTCAGAAGGAGTCCAGTCAAAGTATCCTGTATTTCCAAATACAATAGTACCCTTAGAAGTTAGTACAATTTGGTTAAAGTCTTGTCCGAAAAAACAGAAGTTGAAAGGCAATTGAAGTGGTCCAATCCAACAGTCTACACCAGGACCACCACCGCCACAGTTTGGCCAGTCATTAGGATCAGATGCGGTATAAGATGCGTCCGGTTCAATCCAACATTCACAGTCATCTGTAAGTGATTTAGCTGACCCTTGAGAGCCGCCTTTTCTTTTTGTAAAATTGCTAAGTTTTCCTTTGTTTTCAGTGTAAATAGCTCGTACTCGTTGGTCATCATAACGAGGGTCACTTCTGAAAAGCTCCCAATCTTCCTTGCTCATATATAGCAAGCGATCGTACATATAAAGTTCTTCTTCTGAGAGTTCAGGGCTGTATTTCCAAGAATTACTTCCACGCATACTCTGCAAAAGATCTGTTAGGTCTGTTGATTGAGCGCTGAGTAAATTAGAGATAGTGATAGAAATAATGCTGAGTAGAAGTAATTTTTTCCTCATTTGTGGTTGGTTAAGCAATACAAAAAATCAATCTGGTAAGCTACAAATATAATGCGCCTTACTCAGCGAACAATTGAATAATTCCTGACTTTGATTGAATTTCATCAAAATGATCCTGTACTGAAAGGATGTATTGATATGCTCCTGGAGAAGCTTTGTCACCCTGCATAGTTTCACCAGTCCAGACAAATAGCTCTTTGCTTTCAAAGATTCTATTTCCATTCGCATCCACGATTGTCAATGAAATCATTCGAGATTCATTTTTAGTTTTCTCAACGAAATCTATAAAATCATTTTTGCCATCGTTGCCAGGTGAGAATGCATTGGGTATTTCAAATTTCACAGGTTTGAATGCCTTCAATGTACTTGTAGACGTAACGGGTTGATTATTTTTTCCAGTTACGGTAAGTTGAATTTCGTAAATGCCTTCATCTCCGAATTGATGACTAAAATTATTATCTGATGATTTTACCTCACCATTGATTGACCATTCGAAGCTTTGGGCCTTATCAGTTGAAGCGAAGAAGAAATAACGGAGCGCATTTTGATCCACTGTCTTCGTTTGAAACTGAGCATCTAATTCTATTGAGGTCTCAGGTTCCACTATTGGGGAATGATTTCTTTCTGCTGGTGCTGGAGGTGGCGCCGTTTGAGAATTAGAGGGACTATTTGGAGAAGAACTGATATCTTCTGGCGTAGTTGGAATTTTTGGTGAAGAAGGAGTTTCAATAATTATGTTATCCACCAAATCGTTTGATTGATTTGTAGCGGAAGCATTATTCAAGTTCGAGCTTGTCGGCTTTGAAATAGAAGTATCTGATGACGTTGATTCTATTGTTGTGTTAGAAGATGGACTCTTGATTTCCTTTTGTTCTTTCACAGGACCATTTTCTACAATTGCAGGTTTTTCATTTGAAACAGCAAAGAATACTCCAGCAGAAATAACTGCCGCAGCTGTAGCGCCAATAACAGCTTTTCCAAAGAGTGTTTTGAAAAATGCGGAACCCGCAGCAGGAGCTGCTGCAACAGGCAATTGAGAAGCAATATTTCCCCATAATGAATCACTGAATGTAGACTCGTGTTGATTGAGTTTATCATTCAGTAAATCAGAAATATTTTTATCTATTTTATCCAAAATATTTTTCTTGTTCTGCTAACGTTTTTTTCAACCATTCTTTCGACTTTAGAAATTGTGTTTTTGAGGTATTCTCGGATATTCCGAGCATTTCTCCAATTTCTTTATGTCCATAGCCTTCAACCGCAAAAAGGTTAAATACAGTTCGATATCCAGTGGGCATTTGATCAATGATGGCCAAAATTTCTTCGGCTTTTAATTGCTCAAGTCCACTGATAGAGCCTGCATCTATTTGGTCGGCATGCTCTATATCGATCGTGTCTTTCCACTTTTTTTGTGAACGAATATGAGTGAGCGCGGTGTTGACCATTACAGTTCGAATCCAGCCTCCAAGGGCTCCTGTGCCTTGCCATTGATGCAGACGCTCAAAAACCTTGATGAATCCTTCTTGCAAAATATCTTCAGCTTCTTCTTTGTTTGAGAAGTACCGTCGACACACAGTCATCATTTTACCAGCATACCTTCCGAATAACTCTTTTTGAGCCTCTCGGTTGCCATTGCGACAAAGGGATACTAGTTCTTGATCACTCATGCTTCATTCAAATAGGTGATGAATTTGGCTATAAAAAAGTTGTCCGGGAAGAATATTTTTTATTCGACCCGGACAATTTTAATCTTTTTTGAAAAAAGTGAGGTTATCTAAGTAAGAAGACATGGCCCTCGAATACCTCGTATTTGCTGTCGCTCAGGCGTTTTCCTTCTATCCTCCAAACGAACATGTCAGTTTGAGTATAGTATTGTCCATTTCCAATATTTCCTGTCCATGCTTGCTCTGGATCAGTGGTATGGAATACAAGAGTTCCCCAGCGGTCATAAATCCACATTTCATAAGTCTCAGGATCCATCCCTTTGATCACAGGAAGAAATACTTCGTTGCGGTCATCAGCATCTGGTGTAAATGCTGTAGGAACCCACACTTGCAACACACTTTCAATAACGACTGGCTGACATAGAGTGTCTTGACATCCAAATTCCGTTGTACTAATTAAACATACATCGTAAGTCGCTAAATCAATATCGGGGAATACGAACGTCGGGTTTTCTAGATTAGAAGTAGCGAAAGTTGCAAACTGCCATTCGTAGTCTGTACCACCTACCGTTTGGTTAATGAAATCAACCTCTGTTTCTAAAACATTAGCGTTGATTGGATTCCATGTAAATTCTACTTCTGGGAATCCGTAAACATCGATCGGTGTGAGCAATGTATCTCCAACAACGCAGCCATCAATCGTGGTCACAAGAAGCGAAGGAGTAAATGATCCAAGTGTATTGTATGTGTATAGAATGTCGCCGCATATAGGTTGGACTACACCATTTGCAAAATTCCAAACACAAGATTGAACCAAGGTAGGGTCTGTTGCATTGGTAAATTGAACGGGCACTGGGAAGCATCCGCTAGTCGTATCGACTGTGAATAGCACATCAGGAACAGGGAACACCGTAATATCTAATGTGTCTAACGCTGGCGGGTTGCACCCGTCATAAGCATAGGCATAGTATGAAGTGGTAAGGAGTGGACAAACCGTAAAGTCTGTTCCAGTTTGAAGTGGAGTAGTTGAGATATTGTTAGGTACTTCAAACCACTCGATATTCACATTTCCATTTCCTCCTGCTACAACAACGCTCATGTCCACACATTCATTTTCGCAAATCGATGTTTGATCGAGGCCCCCTTGAAGAACCATCTGAATAGGAGGGTTCAAGAATGCACTTACTGAAACGGTATCGCTAAAACAGCCAGGTGCACCTAGGTCTTCAGCGTATACATACAGTGTGGTGTCTTGAGTCACAACAAAGAAGAAAGGACTGTTTGTGCCTTCTAGACAGTTAATTGCATCACAGTTGTGCCAGAAAACATCAAAGTTACCGCTACCACCAGTAACAGTTGCGCTAAATGGAACTACATCCTGATAGCAGAAGGGTGTAGGGAAGGTAGTTGGTGTGATAAAAATTTGTGGGTTCACAGAATTTACTATAACCGTAGTATCTCCCAAACAACCAATTGCATCGGTTACTAAAATATTAAATGGACCAGTTGGAATATCGCTAAAGAACCCTGTATTGTTAGATTCAATTACAGGACCTGTAATGTTGTATTCTACTGCGAGATTATCAATAACTTCAATAGCTCCAGTCGCTTCACCAAAACATGCTGGTGGTGTTATCACCACGCCCTCAATAAAGTTTTGAGGAAGAGGATTCATAACAATTGAGCCTACATATGTGCAGTTTTCGTCGTCTGTGATCACGTAATCATATGTGCCAGCGCATAGGTCCTCTCCAGTGAATGAACCAACGAGTTCTGGAAGAGGAACTGCCCAAGCGATTTCATACCCACCAAAACTTCCTGATGGAATGATTTCAATAGTACCGTCACATGCGCCAAAACATAGATCTGCTGGGAAGTTTTCTTGTGTTACCAATGGCGTTCCAACAGTAATGTTTATGTCCCAAGTATTTTGACAGCCATTTAAATCTGTTCCTGTTACAACAAATAATTCATCAGCTGCAGGTTGTACATTCATTGGGTTCGTTGTCGCTGGGTCAATGAGTGATGCGCTAGCCGTCCACTGATAAGTGCTAGCACCTGAAGCAGTAAGTTGTGCAGTCGCCCCATTACAAATGATATTATCATCAGCAACAATGCTTATTGTAGGCAATCCATGAATAACAAGTTCCATATCGTCACTTGCAGGGCATTGCGCATTGAATGCAGTTACAGTGAAAGTATAGGTAGCAGGAATGTTTGAGTTAGCAGTTGGTTGAGCCAATGTTTCGTCATCCAAAATATTCGGAAGATCTGTCCATAAATATGTTTGACCCGCAACTGTTGGTGTACCAATTACGATGTCTTCAAATACACAAACTTCTAAATTCGGACCTGCATCTACCGTAGGAAGTGGGATTTCCACAACGTTGATGCACGTAGCGGGAGCAGAAGTACAACCGGTTGCGTCCTGAACCAAATCAATACAATAGTTAGCTTGCGTACTAATTGTCTCTGTATGCGTTGTTGTTGCTTCATTCCAAACAACACCGTTCACTGTTATATTGAAAGGAGAAGTGCCTGTAAGAGATAACTGAACATCAACACTTTCATTTTCACAGAAGCTAGTATTTGAGGTGATCCAAGTTGCTGTTGGCAGAGGAATTAAATCAAGCACTGCAGTAGGGCTGGCTGTATTATTTACGCAGGTTGTAGCATCGCTGATTGAAGAAACGAAATAGTTTCCTTCCGCACATGCTTGGAAAGTGTATGAAGCAGTATTAGAAACATGAGGGTTTCCAGCGTCAGGTCCGTTAGGGCCAGTAATGTTAAAAGTCCAAGGGCCAGTTCCTGTAAGTGCAATAGTGAAGTTGTGACAAACCCCTGTACAAACAGAAGCATTGGCACTGAATGTAGCAGTAGGTAGAGGGTTTACAGTTAGTATAACTGGAGTAGCTGCGGCAGCGGAAACACAGCCATTTGCGCCTGTAACAGAAGTTACATTGTAGCTTCCAGCAGCAGTAGCATTGTAGGTTAGCGTATTTCCTGGGCCATTAAAAATGTTGCCATTGGATGGGCCACTTGGAAGTGCGAGGTTATAAGTGAACGGTGCAGTTCCAGTAAATGAAATATCGAATGTATGTGTTTGTCCAGTGCAAATAGTTGCACTTGCATCAAACGATCCCGTTGGTAAAGGGTTCACAGTAAGAACAGATGTTGTACTAGCAGCTGAGCTAACACATCCATTGTTATCAGTCACAGTAGTTACTTGATAATTTCCTGGGTTTGCGGAGGTTGCTGCAATCGTCGCCGATGTTGTTGCTGCATTCAGGCCGTTTTGTGCACCAGCAGGTGTCGTTATTCCATAAGTGAATGGTGCGGCTCCTGTGAAGGTGACGTTGAATGTGTGGTTAGCACCAGCGCATATAGCGGCATTTCCAGAAAGTGTAGCAGTAGGAAGTGCGTTAACGGCTACTATGATATTCGGTGAGTCCGCTGTTTGAGGGCAGTTTGCATCGTTTACAGTACTCACATAGTAAGTTCCTGCATTTCCTGTTGTAAAGTTGATAGTTGGGCCTGCTCCATTCAGTGTTGCTATAGGGGCAGCGCTTGTGGTGGACCATACTTGAACGTTAGTGTATGGGCCTGTACCTGTAAGGTTGATAGTTCCATTGAAGGTGCTGCCTTGGCAAATAGCTCCACCCGCTGTGAATGTTGCAGTAGGAAGAGCATTAACTGTTAACGTCGTCGTAGGACTTGTTGCTGTTGCTGTGGTTAAGCACGAACCATTTGAGGTCATAACTACATAGACAGCAGTATTGTTTGTTGGATTATTAACCGTTAAGGTATTTCCTGTAGGGGTTTGGAGTGCATTGTTTACATACCAAGCATAAGTAGGAGCTGTTCCACCATTTGTTGGTGTTGCTGTGAATGTAACGTTAGTCCCAGCGCAGATAGGTCCAACAGGAAGTGCAGCAATGGTTACAGATGGTGTAACCAGCGGGCTAACACTCATTACGATGTTCGTACTAGAAGCAGTAGTTGGGCTAGCACATTGAGCATTGCTTGTTAATGTCACAGAAACAGTGGCATTATTGGTCAATGTTGTCGAAGAGAAAGTGGCGCTATTTACACCTTGGTTAACGTTATTGACAAACCATGCATATGTTGGTGCTGGCCCGCCATTCACAGGAGTAGCTGTGAAAGTAACGTTGGTCCCAGAACAGATCGTTCCTGTAGGATTTGCAGCAACAGTTACTGAAGGTACAGCAGTTGGAATGACATTCATGGTGATGCCATTACTAGTAACAGTAGCTTGGCTTGGGCATGCAGCGCTGCTGCTCATTTGCACTGTTACAACAGCATTATTAGCAAGGGTGGTCGATGTTAAAGTACTTGCTGTTTGTCCAGCTTGGATATTGCCATTAACGAACCATTGGTAAGTAGGGGTGAGACCTCCATTAGAAGGTAGTGCTGTAAACGTAACCGATGTTCCTTGACAAATGGCTCCATTCGGGTTTGCAGTTATTGTAACTGTAGGAACTACAACAGGATTGACAGTGAACGTGATCGTATTACTTGTTGCAGTAGGCACAGTAGTACAAGAAAGGCTGCTTGTTAGAATGCAGTATATAGCCTGACCGTTTGTTAATGCTGTTGTGGTGTAGGTTGGTGAATTGGCACCAACAGGTACGTTTCCAGGGTTGCGATACCACTGATAAGTGGGTGTTGGTCCTTGACCTCCAGGAGTAGCTGTGAAAGTAACAGACGTGCCAGCGCAGATGGTTGTGCCAGTGCTTGCGGTAACAGTGAGTGTTGGAGTCTGATTCGTGGTCACTACAACGTTTTCACAGTCATTCAACCCAGAAGAGGTACAGCCATTTCCATCAGTTACAGAAGTGATGCAATAGTTTGTTGTTGCCGCAGGTGCTACGTTTAATTGGTAGTTAGTGGCAGTGATTCCGTTGATCGGCCATGTCACTCCGCCTCCAGTTCCATTGATTGACCAGTTTGGCGTTCCAGTGAGAGCAACGTTGAGATTGGTGTTTCCCCCAACACAAATAGTTGTTCCACCAGTAAGATTTACAGTTGGAAGTGGGTTTACAACAACATTGATTTGGTTATTCTGTGGATTAGAGCAGAACGGTGCATTTGTGTACTGAACGTCTGTAATCGAAAGAACAGTATTTTGTGTAGGATTGATACCGTTTAGAACTTGACCATTCGTCCAGGGACCGGCAGGTAGGTTTGGAGCACTTGCAGGATCTAAAGGGTTTGCATTCCAAGTTACGTTGAATGAACCAGCTTGGCTCAAGTTAACAGTAACGTTTGCTGATTGTCCTGAACAGATTGGGCCTACAGGAGAAAACGTTCCAGTTACAAGTGGTCTTACAGTTACAGTCACAGGGCTATTAACAGTAGTAACACATGCAGGGAAGTTTACAAAAGAAACAGAAGTTAGTGTGTACGTAGTTGTTGCGCCTGGTGTAACGTTAACGCTGAAAGGCATTGCGTTAATGGTTAGAGGCCATGCAATGCCAGCGCCAGTTCCATTTACCACCCACGGGCCTGTGCCTGTTAGCACGAAGTTGATTGTAGCTGAAGCTCCAGCACAAATAGTAGTGGCATTTGTACCACCAATATTGATAGACCCTCCAGGTTGAGCCGCAGTATTGATATTTGCGCAAACCTGAGCAGAGCAATTGGGGATGCCTGTGTCTGTTACAGTCACACAGTAGTTTCCACCGGGTCTATTCGTAATATCTTGCGTTGTAAATCCGCCAGTCCAAGCATAGCTATAGGTGCCTGTTCCGCCTACCACAGTGAGGTCAATCCCACCGTTATTTAGAACGCATGTTTCATCAGTCACTGCTAGATTCAAGCTTTGTAAAGACACATCGATATCGATGAGTTGTGAAGCGTTACATGAAGCAGGAACACCTGTTAGAGTGACTTGAATTTCTGTATCCGTGCTGATAGATTCTAATATTTGTGAGGCGTTATTTCCATCAAAACCAGGAGTTGCATCACCAGAAACTACTGTCCATGTATAGTTTGCACCACCAGATGCTGTGACTGGTAATGGCGCCCCTAGACAAATGGTTGTGTCGGTAACTGTTGTAGTTATACTTGGATAAATATTGATAGTAATCGACATAGCGTCGCTACCTGGGAGAACGCAAGCATCATCGATAGCAGTGAAATTAATGACGTGAGTTCCAATCATTGCTGCAGTGGTCAGCATGGCAAAATTTGCCAAGGCAGGGTTGACTCCATTGGCAGTCAAAGTGGGGTTTCCAGCGTTAAGAATTGCTGGATGTGTTTCGCTAATGGTAACACCGCGGATTGGGTTGGCGTTAGATGCTTGAACAGTAAATCGAAGAGAGTCACCGGCACAAATACCGATGGTTGTTGCTCCTTCGTTGATTCCGTATATCAAGCTTTGAATATCTGGATTGTCAAAAGTTGTAGGAGTAGAAGTACAAGACCTCATTAACACTGGGTAAGATTCAATAAAGCTACCTACTACTTGACCTGCGGAATTGG
>JAIXWP010000013.1 GCA_027491215.1 Flavobacteriales bacterium
AAAGAAAATGTAAGTGGATTGTTTTCTACATCGTAATCATTACCAGCAACACTTCCCGAAACAGCAACATCTTCCGTTGTTCCAACTTCATCTTCAAATGCCATTGGCGCATCATTCACTGGAGCAATATTGAAAGTAATATTCGCGAAGTCAAGAACACCGCACGGATCCACTACATAATAAACTGCAGTGAATGTTCCGAACGCATTTGCAGCAGGAGTGTATGTAAAATATCCATCGTTGAATAAATTCAGCGTTCCACTGCTTGGGTAAGTGAGTACTTGATAGAAGACAAACTCGTCATCTAATTCAAAATCATTGGTGCCCAAAAAGCCATTTATGATTTGATCTTCTTGACCATTGTACACATCATCATTAGCAGTTGGAGGATCGTTTACAAAAAGCACCTCGATAGTTAATGTTGCTTGATCACATGCGCCATAAGGATCGCAAGCACGATAAGTAATCACCTCCCATCCAAAATAATTTGGATCCGGAGTGTAGATATAGGTACCATTCGCATTAAAAGTGATGTCGCCATATTGTGGTTGCGTAACCAGCGAATATATGAGCGTCATCCCTTCTGGATCGTTATCATTATTTGCTACTGTTCCGCTGACATTTCCATCCTCCGCGGTAAAAGTATCATCATCATTTGCAGTGGGTCCCACATTAGGAAGCGTCACATAAATCGTGGCCACGGCCTGATCACACACTTCACAAGGGTCACAAGCCTTATAATTAAAAGTAACGGTACCGATATAATTTAATGGCGGCGTATAAGTGAAGGTACCATTCAAATTCATACTTATCGTTCCAACGGAAGGCGCAATCTGAACTGTGAAAAAATTAGGCTCATCATCGATTTCGATGTCATTTAAACTCACATTGCCCGTCAAAACGGTGTTTCTACTCATGTAAAAAACATCATCATTTGCTTGCGGATTATCATTCAAGAAAAGCATGGCAAGCTCAAGCAGGCCTTGATCACACAATCCACTCGGGTCGCAAACTTGATAGGTAATGAATATAAAACCATTGTACTCTGGATCCGGAACATAGAGGTATTGTCCGTTTGACTGAAGCGTGAATGTTCCAATGCTAGGTCCACTGACCACAGAATAGGTCAATACATCACCATTTGGATCAGAATCGTTCAATGAAACATTACCTGAAATATTATTTCCCTCGTAGGCATAATTGTCGTCATCATTGGCGATGGGCGCATTATTTACAAGGCTAAAAGAGGCATAGGACGCTAGGGAACCCAGCATCCAAATGGATATTATGAGATGGCGAATAACTTTCATAATCAAAATACAACCAATCAAAAGGGTGTTTGCCAATTGATTAGTAAACAGTTAGGCTTGATTGTTAGTAATACAAATTTACATTCAAATCCCCTATATACGTTGAAATACACCATTTTTGTTTCGTTAAATAAACCACTATGACATTAGAAGAAGCCCAAAAGACCGTTGACCATTGGATAAATACCGTGGGAGTGCGCTATTTCAGCGAACTCACCAACATGGCAATACTTACTGAGGAAGTGGGCGAAGTAGCCCGAATTATTGCACGCAGATACGGGGAGCAAAGCGAAAAAGAAAGCGATAAAAACAAAGACCTCGGTGATGAAATGGCCGATGTGCTCTGGGTTCTGCTTTGTTTGGCGAATCAAACTGGAGTGAACCTGACAGAAGCTTTCGAAAAAAATCTGGAGAAAAAAAATATCCGAGACAGTAATAGACACAAAGACAATCCCAAGCTTTCTTCTTAATTCATCCATCAAAAGCCATTCTTGAAATGACCAAGATATTTTCAATCATCATTCTAGTCCTGGGTTGTGTCTCAGCACAATCTCAAACAAAAGGAACCGATCGCTTTAAATCGCTCAGCGAAACTCACCTCTCCCCTTATGATAGCATCCCTTTCCGATGTGTGGGGCCTACCGTGATGAGCGGTCGTGTGGTGGATATCGCATGGGACCCTCAAAACGACCACCACTTCTATGTGGCTTATGCCTCAGGCGGATTGTGGGAAACAACCAATAATGGAACAAGCTTCCATCCAATCATGGACCATTTGCAAGCCATGACCATTGGTGCGATTGCTGTGGATTGGAAGAATCAAAAAATTTGGGTAGGCACCGGTGAAAACAATTCAAGCCGCTCTAGCTATAGTGGCGTTGGTATTTATTGCACCTCCAATAATGGTCAAACATGGAACTACAAGGGATTACCAGAATCTCATCACATCGGAAAAATCATTCTTCACCCCAGCGACCCAAATAAGATTTGGATAGGAGTGCTCGGACATCTTTACACCCCAAATAGTGAGAGAGGAATTTATTTCTCTGAAAATGGCGGTGAATCATGGACGCAGCAATTGTTTGTAGATGAAAATACAGGCTGTATTGATCTCGAAATAAATCCAAGCGACCCAACAGAACTCTTCGCTGCGATGTGGCAGCGTTCGCGTCGCGCTTGGAATTTTGAAGATGGTGGAAAAAACAGTGGCGTCTATCACTCGAAAGACGGCGGCAAAACCTGGAAGAAAATCAACACAGCACCCTTTCCAGATAACGAAGGCACGGGGAGAATCGGCTTAGCATTTACCAGTGATGGGAAAAACAACTACCTCTACGCCTCCATCGACAATCAAAATCGACGCCCCGAAAAACCGAGCGAACGTTCGGTCATCAAAAAAAATGATTTTGAAAAAATGACCAAAGAGCAATTCTTGGCACTCGACAGCGCACAGTTTGCGTCCTTTTTAAAAGAACAATATTTCCCAGAAGCTTTATCAAGAGACAGTCTTAGAACCCTTGTCAACCTTGATAAAATAGCACCCTCCGCTATCTATGATTATCTGTATGACGCGAATGAAGATCTCTTCAATTCCCCAGTAGTAAGTCTCGAAGTTTATCAATTTAATTTCGAAAATAATTCGTGGAAAAAAACACATGAAGACTTCCTCGATGATGTAGTCTATTCCTATGGATATTATTTCGGGGTAATGGAAGTTGATCCTTCCAATCCACAAAAAATATATTCTGCAGGTGTGCCTATCATCACCAGTGATGATGGTGGAAAAACATGGTATGGCATCAATCCCGCAAACGTTCACGTCGATCACCACGTCATTAAGATTCATCCTAAAAACTCAAATTACATCATCAACGGAAGCGATGGTGGCGTGCAGATATCTTATGATGGAGGAAAAACATTCGTGAATTGCAATACCCCAGCGGTAGGTCAATTCTACAGTGTACAAGTAGATCAACGCTCTCCTTACAACGTCTATGGCGGACTTCAAGACAATGGTGTTTGGTATGGATCCAGCACCAATACACCGAACCGCAATTGGACATATGAAGGACAATATCCCTTTAAAAATATCATGGGCGGTGATGGAATGCAAGTTCAGATTGATCCGAGAAACAATGACATCGTTTACACCGGCTATCAATTTGGATATTACTCGCGCATCAACCTTGCGAATAATGAGTATGTAGATTTTCATCCCGAACATACCCTCGGTGAGCGACCGCTTCGCTTCAATTGGCAAACTCCTATTTTGTTGTCTTCACACAACGCCGATATTCTTTATATGTGTTCGAATAAGGTGCATCGTTCGATGGATCGCGGAGATCACTTCATAGCTATCAGCGGTGATTTGACCAAAGGACCAAAGGCAGGCGACGTGCCATTCGGCACCCTTACCACTATTGATGAATCAAAACTTCAATTCGGTTGGATCGTTGTTGGGGCGGATGACGGAAGCGTGCACATTACGAAAAACGGTGGAGAAACATGGACGGATATTTCAAAAGGATTACCAGTGCAATATGTGAGTCGTGTGATTTTTTCCAAGCATAAAAAAGAAAAAATTTGGATTGCATTAAACGGCTATCGAGATGATGATTTTAGCGCCTATCTATTCGTGAGCGACGACGCTGGCAAAACATGGACAAATACTGGAAAGACCCTTCCAATGAGCCCTATTAATGTCGTTCGTGAAGATGCAACTGATCCGCATATCATTTACGTCGGCACCGACGATGGATTATTTGTGAGTAATGATATTGGAAAAACATTTTATGCTTTTGGAAAACTACCTCATGTTCCCATTCATGATTTGGTGATTCAAGATCAAGCAGAAGAGATCGTTATTGGAACCCATGGTCGATCCATATGGATCGGCGACATTCGCGCCATCCGCAGTGATATTCCGAACCGCAATGCTTCATTCCATATTGTTTTAGAAAATGAATATGCGTATGCCAATCCTGGTAAGAAGCGTACGAATTGGTTTAACGAAACCACACCAGAAATAGAATTCATGTTCAGAAGTGACAAAGCTATCGAGGCTCAATTGTTATATCAAGACAGCACCGTCATCAACACCATTACCCTTCCAAGCACCAATGGAAAATGGATGAAGCTGACATTGCCAAGAAAATTAGACAAAGAAAAATGTGTCGATCTAATTGATAAAGCCGAAGGGTTCAAGTTATCCGACGACAAAGAGCTCTACCTCCCCGAAGGACAGTACACGATTCTCATCGCGGATAAGAGGTATGAGTTTGGGGTGAGGTGATAGGGGTTAGGGGTTTGGAGTTAGGGGTTTGGAGTTAGGGGTTTGGAGTTAGGGGTTTGGAGATTGTTTTGAAGATCGGTTCCTGAGTGCTCGCGACGCGAGTGTATCGAAGGACGGATTGGGACCGCCCTTCGACTTCGTTCGATTTTTTTTTGCAAAGCAAAAAATCTCTCTGCGCTCAGGGAACGAATAGCTTCGCTCGGGATGGGAAACAGAATGAGATAGAAAATGAATAGAGAATCGAGATTTGAGAATTGAGAATTGAAAATCGATAATCGTACTCAGGAACCATCCTTCGATACGC
>JAIXWP010000032.1 GCA_027491215.1 Flavobacteriales bacterium
ATATCTTGTTTGGTAAGACAAAAGATTTTTACCCAAATAGATCGTTTACCTCTGATACCAAAGGACAACGACGCTCCTTACGTATTGTATCTTCCAGAGCTCGAGATTCACGAAATCTCTCTTATAATGATGCATTATCTATTGAAGCTACGAGGCAAGAGAAGTATCTTTTTGGGTCAAAGTGTACCATTCGAAGACCTCATGCAGGTGCAACAACGCATTGGACGAGTAAATTTTGTTTCAATTTTCACCACCAATCCTTCAACAGTTTTGGTCCCTGATTATCTCAAGAAAGTGGTTCAAAATTTCGAAAATAGCGGATCACACTTCTATTTAACTGGCAACAACCTACATGGAATAAAGAGCCCAGACCCGTCTGTCATCTCCATCTTCCCCAACTCGGAAGAGCTTATCGGAAGATTATAACATTCATTTTCAAAGTAAAAAGAACCGAACCGCCCTGCGGTTCGTACTTGTTTGTACCCACCCGATTGTTTTGTTTAATAATTTTGTGAATTTAGTTAAACAAAAATTTGGCAGTGGACTTTTTCTGTTTAATATTTGTATTCAATAATTAAACAAAGCGCCAAAATGAGTACGATAGAATTCAATCAGATGTTGACGAGCAACGCCAAGTATCTCAAAGGCTTTGCATACAACTTTACAAGAAACGTAGAAGATGCTGAGGATTTACTTCAGGACACTATGTTGAAAGCACTTCGTTATAAGGAGCACTTTCAAGATGGCACAAACTTCAAAGGATGGTTGTTTACCATCATGAGAAATATCTTCATTAACAACTATAAGAGAAAGAAGCTTCAAAATACCATTACCGATCAGACTTCAAATCAATTCTATTTGAACTACGGTAAAGTATCTGAGGACATGGTGAACATGAGAGCGAATGAGAAGGACATCAATAAAGCAATTTCAACATTGACTTATGAGTTCCGCACTCCGTTCCAAATGTTCATGGATGGATATCACTATGATGAGATTGCACAATCAATGTCTATTCCTATGGGCACTGTGAAAAGCCGTATTTTCCACGCTCGTAAGCGTTTGATGGAAGATTTGAAAGATTTCCGTTAGACTTTTGTGAGTTTTGCTAAATAGTGAAAATCAGCGTCTCTATGCAAGATACTGCAGGTAAGTCCTGCTTTATCTGCTAGTTCAGCCAAAAGAGAGGGGTCGATATATATCCAATTAAAGGGTTCAGCTTCCACTCCGTCATATTTGAGTTGAAATTCGACTTCGCCGTAGTATTTACCACCAATTGTAAAAGCAGAGGTGGCGTCCATTGTATTATAAAGGATATCCGTAGAGTCTCCAATTATTACTCCTTTTGGAGCTAATAATCTTTTTACATGTTTTAGAAGCTTTAGAGTCCCAGCCTCTGATCCGCCAAGTCCTAGCCCATTCATTAGGAGCAGAATGGTGTTGTATTCAATACCTTTTAAGTTAAAAATATCGTCATTTAAAACTCTCTTTACCCCTCTTTGAGAAGCTACTATCGAGGCTAGAGGTGACTTTTCAATAGCGGTCACATCCATTTTGCGTTTTTGCAAAATGAGTGAGTGACATCCTGCCGCTGCGCCAATATCGAGAACACTTCCTTTGGCCATGCGTAGCGCCAATCGTTCGTATCCGCGCATATTCTGATAATTTCGAAAAAAAAGAGATGCTTTCATTGGCTCATCTTTTTTTCCATTGATTTTAATATCAATATTCCGATCCTTACCAGTTAGCCAATAGTCCTGCATGGCTACACCGAGGGGGTCTTCCGAAATTAGTTTTTTCCTATTGGTACTCACAAAATACTGTTTGAGCAAAATTAGGGCTGTATTGATGTTAAATCAATCATGTCCGTGCAACCTTTTAGACTAAATTTGTGGTCTACCTTCCAATTAACTATAAGACCAATGAGATTACTCTCAAAATTGTTACTCGCTGTATTCGTTTTATTTAGCTCACAGCTGAAGTCACAAATAATTGTGGACTCACTAGCCATCAACGAATACGTTCAAGACGTTCTGCTCGGTTCAGGTATTCAAGCTACCAATATTTCTTACACAGGATGTCTTACTCAAATCGGATACTTGCAAGAAGGTAATACTATCAATCTCGGATTGAACAGTGGTGTGATGCTTTCCTCTGGTCACGTGCAAAGCATACCTCCAGCTGATCCTACTTATTTTGGCCTAGGAGACTGCACCGGTCAAACGGGAGAAGCCGATCTTCTGAACATCGCTAATTCAGTTCCTGGTTTAATTGGTCAAACCTTTACTGTAAATAGCATTAATGACAAATCGATTCTCGAGTTTGACTTCGTTCCTACGGGTGACACATTACGCTTCAGATATATTTTCGGATCATACGAGTATCAACAATATGAGAATAGCCAGTACAACGATATTTTTGCATTCTTCTTGAGTGGCCCTGGAATCAGCGGTCCTTATGCTGCACCTGCTGGATTCCCTGATGGAGCGACTAATATCGCGTTTATTCCTGGTAGCGATCCTCAAATTCCAATCACTATTAGTTCTGTGAATGCCAACCTGAATAGTGAGTATTATGTAAACATTGATGATCAAACTGATATTAATGTTCGCGGATACACCACCGTTCTTGAAGCAATTGCTGAAGTAGTTTGCGGAGAAACGTATCACATCAAACTCGCAATTGCTGATGGTTCTGATGGTGGTCTAGATAGCTTTGTATTGCTTGAAGAAGGTTCATTCTCTTCAAATGCAGTAGTTGATGTTAATTTGACATTGAATGTGGGAGGGCCTGAAGCTGAGACCCTTTGGGAAGACTGCGGTACGGCAGCGCTTACATTTACACGTGCTGAAGTATCTAACCTAGCTATTGAAGATATGGTTGTTATCGACTGGTCTGGTACTGCAACAATGGGGGTTGACTTCACAGAAATGCCTGATACGCTTGTTTTTGCACCTGGTGTCTCTGAAATCGTTTTAGACATTGACGCTTTCATTGACAATAATCCTGAAGGACTGGAGACGGTGATTATGAATATCCTGAATCTCGGTGCATGTAACGGTAGCGGCCTTGTTTCGAACTTCGAATTCTTTTTAGGAGATACTCCAGACCCCATTTCAATTGAGCCTTTTAGCACATCGATATGCCTCGGAGACTCCATCACTTTGGAGCCAGTCATTACAGGCGGCTATGGAAACTTTGTTTATGATTGGAGCAATGGAGCCAACACGAGTACGATATTCGTAGGTCCTCAAGTTACAACATCCTATTTCCTAACCGTATCAGATACTTGCGGACTTGCTCCGGGTAATGGCACCTTTGATATTGAAATCTTGGTATTCCCTCCTCTTAGCGTGGAAATAACGAATGGAGATTTGATGTTAGAGTGTAATCAAAGCGTCGATATTTTCGCTAACGCTACAGGTGGAGATGGAAACTATACATACACATGGTTAGACGAAAATGGCAATAACTTATTCGGCTGGGGCAACACTTTATTCTATGGTTCATGGAACGGTGAGGGTCAAGTAATCGCTCAAGTTACAGACGGCTGTGGCTTTGTTGAAGAAGATATCATTAATGTTGAATTGAATGTACCTGATTTGATAGTTACAGCTCCTGCTACATTCGCAGCACCTTGTAATGTGATGACTACCCTTAACATAGATGTTAATGGTGGACAAGCTCCTTATAACTACAGCTGGGAATTGAACGGAATGTTTGACTGGAGTCAGTTTGGAAATTCATTCAGTTTTCAAGTTAGTGAACCCGGAGAAGTAACAGCATATGTTTCTGATGGTTGTGGACAAAGTGAAGTTGTTGTAATTCCAATTACGATTGATGCGCCTCCAGTTTCATTTGATTTAGTAGATGATTTAACTGGAACATGTGCTACAGTCTTTACAGCTACTCCGACAAACGTTGTAGGAAGCGGTGGATATACATACATATGGACAAATAATGGAACAACCATTGACAATGATGATACTTTCAGTACTACTTTCACAACAGACACGTCTGTTCAATTGACAGTAACCGATGCATGTTCTAGCAGCGCATCAGATGTGATCCAAATCGATATTGAAAATCCTACCATCCAACTTGATCTAGGTTCAGATATTCAAGCTTCATGTGTAGACAATAATTCTATCGTTCCAACCATTTCTGGTGGTAGCGGAACTATGCAATATACTTGGACGGTAGCTGATACCTTATATAGCAGTACTTCTCAAATTCAAGTGCAATCATTTGTAACAATTCCTGTTCAACTTGATTTGGAAGACGATTGTGGAGAGACAGCATCTGATATGTTGTACATCCAAATCCCTGATGTTCCAATCACATTTATTACTAGTCCTGATACTTTGATTTGTTTTGGCGGTGATGTTCTACTTTCTGCAGAAGCATTTGGCGGTGAGGGTGGATTTACTTATGATTGGTTACAGAGCGGTTCTGATAGCACCTCTATGGTTCAAACAGATGTCACGCAAACGGGAGTATTCTCTATGATTGCGACAGATATATGCGGCAGAAGTAATATTGCAGATATCAATGTTACGATTGTTCCTGTCGAAGCTATCTTCACAAGAGATGAAATCGACACAGATGAATATGAGTTCTACGCAGCATCACTTCCGAATGATGGCATTACAAGCAGCATATGGACAGTAGACGGAGACACCATTTCATATGACAATATCCTTAGCTACCAATTTGATGGTCTTGGTGATCACCTTGTAGGATTGACAGCTGTCAACTACATCGGATGTACAGACTACACTGAGCAAATTGTAAATAGCAGTGCGATCGTTTATATACCAACCGCTTTTACTCCAAACGGAGACGGTATTAATGATGTGTTCAAAGTTGAGATCAACAGTGTTCAATCTTATGAAATAGTGATCTTCAATCGTTGGGGCGATGTTGTGTTCCAAAGCACAGATCCAGCAGAAGTTTGGTTGGGTGACTTTAAAGGAACTCAAGAATACTTTGATCCAAATGGAGTTTACAACTATCGCATCACTGTGAAAGGATTTAAAAATGACACTATTGAAAAGTCTGGTTTTATTCAGATGATTCGATAAAAAATATTTTCACTACTAACAGAAGAATCCCGAGAAATCGGGATTTTTCGTTTTCAATAACATGCAACTCATGCCTTACATTTGGAGTCACAAGAGTATTGGTTATTGATATGAAGAAAATAGCACTATTAGTGGGAATGCTTGCAGTGAGTTTTTGCTCACTAGCGCAATTGACAGTAGAAAATACTTTAACGGTGGAGCAGTATGTTCAAGATGTTTTACTTGGACAGAATGTGAGCGTCTCTAACATAACCTATAATGGTCAGCCTGCAAGCCAAGTGCTTATGCAAATTGGATATTTCCAATGTGATGATTGTGCACTCGGAATGAGCAGTGGCTTTATGATGAGCACAGGTGACGCAGCAAACTCAGCTGGACCAAATGATGGACTTGAGACTGCTAACCTTGCAATAAGCGGCGTTAACGATCCAGATCTGTCAGCTGTTGTTACTCAAGCAGGTTCCAACCCCAACCTTTTTGATTATTCTGTGATTGAGTTTGATTTTGTTCCTCTTGGTGACTCCATTCGATTTAATTATATCTGGGCCTCTGAGGAATATTCTGATTTCGTAACTGATGGCCCAACAAATTTCAATGATTTTTTTGGATTCTTTTTAAGTGGTCCTGGTCTCGCTGGTCCATATACAAATGGAGCTGTCAACCTCGCTGTAATTCCTGGAACGAACATACCTGTGTCTATCGGTTCTCTGAACAATGGACCAAACAATAATGGGCCTTGCGAATACTGTGAATATTTCATTCACAATGGTGAAGGTTTCGATGAAGACTTCCCATCTTATAGTGACCCTCTTTCAATAATTTTTGATGGTTATACTACTACCCTCACAGCACTTGCCGAGGTGCAATGCGGACAAACATATCATATCAAGCTAGCAATCTCTGATGTCGGTGATGGTGGATATAGCAGCGCTGTTTTCCTAGAGGAAGATTCTTTTACATCTAATTTGATTGTTCAAGTTGACATTGAATTCGAAGCGGGCGGCCCAGAAGGGAATAGTCTATTTGAAACTTGTGGAGAAGCAGAACTAACTTTTAGTAGACCTTTATCAAATGACGTGAATACAACTTTTATTGCAGAACTCACCTATTCAGGAACTGCAGTGCAAGGAGTAGACTACAGTGCGCTTCCAAGTCAAGTTGTGTTTCCTCCTGGCGTATTTACACAATCATTTCCAATCACTGCCTTTATCGATAACATCACAGAAGGTCAAGAGATCATTCACTTAGACATCACCAATATTGCTGAGTGTACCAACGAGCCACTACAATCGTCATTTGAATTTTTCATTAACGACCAACCAGAGCCATTGCAAGTTCAAGGATATACCACTTCTATTTGCGAAGGAGGGAGCGTAGAAATCACTCCAATTATTGATGGTGGATATGCAGTGTATAGTTACAATTGGGCTAACGGCGCCACTACTCCAAGCATCACAGTGTCTCCGCTTGCATCGACAACCTATAGTGTTTCGGTGGCAGACACTTGCGGAGTACCATCTCAAAATGCAGATATTATAGTAGAGGTTGGTGTGTTCCCACCACTTCAAGTATCGGTTTCACCTGACCCATTTCTTGTTGACTGCTTTGGTACAAATGCAACAGCAACGGCAACGGGCGGAAATGGTGATTATGACGATTGGACTTGGACAGATGCCAATGGTAACAATATGTTCGGATTCAACAATACTTTGTACGTTGCTCAATGGAATTACTCACCATCCATCACCGTAGGTGTTACCGATGGATGTGGAAATACAGCGACTTCTACATTTGATGTCAGTCTGACCGTGCAGCCAATGGAGGTAGATCAACCGAGCACTGTTCAGGCTATATGCGGAGAACCTTTTACTATAGCACCTAATGTAACCTTAGGACAGGAGCCTTATTTCTTTTCTTGGTATGATCAAAACTTCAATTTCCTTTCTGGAGATCCATCTTACTCTTTCACACCCACATCAGACGCTAACTTGATATTAAATGTGAGTGATAACTGTGGAAGTTTTATCACCGTTGATATTTTTGTAAATGTTACGCAAACCCCTATAAACGTTAGCCTGCAGCCTGAGTATAATGGTTCATGCGGCACAGTATTCAATATAGTAGCAAATGTCACTGGTGGTAGTGGACCACTCACTTATATCTGGCAGCAGGATGGTACAACCACGGTTGGGAACACCAATCCTCTCACCTATCAAACAGACGCCAACCACACTTTGCTTTTGAGTGTAGCGGACGGATGTGGTGCATTTTCTCAGGCATCTACCACTGTTAACATCACCAACCCTCAACCAACGCTTACCTTGAGCGCTGATCAGATTGGAAGTTGTATCGATGAAGTAAGCTATACTGCTGAAGTGGCAAGTGGAACTCCTGATTATGATATTATTTGGACCGCCCTCGGAAATCAAATTGGAAGTGGACCGCAATTGGATTATACGTTCAACGAAAACACCCAGATACTTTGCACTATTACCGATTTCTGCGGAATGACTGCAGAAGGCACTGTTCAATTCTTTCTTAGCAATCCTCCATTGGACATTGAAATCTCGAGTGACACTATCATTTGCCGCGGCACATTTGCAACTCTCGAAGCACTGGGTATTGGTGGCGCTGGAGCACTCACATATCAATGGGATTATCTCGATAGCACCACAACATCTATTACCGTTCAACCTGGCGGATACGCGGAATACAATGTCGTAATAGAAGATCAGTGCGGTCAAGTAGTAGAGGGAAATGTTGAAGTTGAAGTACATGATGTTGATCCAAACTTTACGTTTGAATATATCACCAATGAGGAAGTACAATTCTTAGCAAATGCTGCAGACAGCTGCTTCGACTGTGTTTTCGAATGGAACTTCGGAGACGGTTTATTTGATATTAGTCCAAATCCATTGCACACATTCGACGGCCTCGACCAATACAATGTGGCATTAATGGTAGTGAATCCTGTGGGATGCACACGTATTTCTTATGCTACTGTTTATCCTCCAGTAGAACTCTACATCCCTAATGCTTTCACGCCAGATGGAGATGGGGTGAACGATGTATGGAAGTTTGAAACAACAGGTATTGTTACGTTCGAACTATTTGTGTTCAACCGCTGGGGAGATTTAGTATGGTATTCTACAGATCCCAACCAGGCTTGGACAGGAGGAAAGTTGGCAGATCAATATTATGTTGAAGACGATGTTTATCCTTATCTCATCAAATACACCGGTGTAGACAACCAAGCTAAAAAGCTCAGTGGTACTATTACTCTATTGAGGTAGAATTAATCTTCTAGTTCTTGACGACCTTCAATGGCCACGAGAAGATCCGCGATAAGATGGACTTTCTCGTGGTCTTTGTTTGTCGTGATAAATGCTCGAGCAATACTTGACGCCTCCAATAGGTGATCTTCTGGGATACCCTCTTCGATTTCCTCAATGATGGTCAAGCATTCCAAAGCTTCTTCATAGCTCCCGTCAATTGCTAATTCTGTTAAAAAGACAACTTCGCCTGCTGGTTGGATACCAGAATTCCAGATAAAGGATAATAATTCTCTACGAACATTGCGAAATTCTTTGTTTCGAAGTGCATTGAAAAAGTAATCTTCAGTATTTGAAACCTTCAAAGAACCCAGCATCTCCCCTACTTCTTGCTTAATTGCCATATTATCAGTGGTGGCAAATACTGCAATAAGAGGCTCTACTAATTGCGGAGCACTCAAATCTTCACACTTTTTTACCGCTTTCATCACAACTAAATCCTCTCCACTGAACAGATCGCGACGGATTTCTTCAATTACCTTATTTTTTGCACTTGTACTCATGATGCAAATATAATATTCTAAAAGAAGCAACTTATCTAATAAATTTGTAGTCTTGTCTATGAAAACATTTAACACAATGAAAAAATTCGCCTTCCTTTTCGTTTTGTTTTTGGTGCTAACTGGCTCATCTGCCTTTGCTCAAAACATTATCACTGAGTCGCAAGTAAGCGTGACTATCACAAAAGATACTAGCCGTGAGCAATTGTGGCAAATTCATCAAGACCTAAAAGTTCAGGGAATTGATTTCAATTACACTCCGAGATTTGATAGCCAATATAAATTGATGAGCATTCAATATTCTGTTAAAAGAAATGATGGTGAAGTATTAGGAACTGCAGGAAACAATAATCTCCTAGCTCCTAATCAAAGAACTAAAATCACTTTGAATAAACAAGGAAACAACTTTGTAGCTGCTTGTATTGGTAACTGCGAATAAACATTCCTTAATGAGATAATATGAGCCGAATCTGTTCTTCAGATTCGGCTTTTCTTTTTGCGGTCATCTCTGAAGTCTCATGCAATGACCGATGATGAAAACGCTGAAGAACTGGGGTTAGTTTTTGACAAGCGTCTAAGGATTTTTCTGAAAAAACAGCATTAAAAAACTTCTCTTGGATATAGGATACCGCCAGCTCAGAAGGATGAATCATATCCGTAGAATAAAATCTATAATCCCTCAAATCATCCATCATTAATTCATAAGAGGGGAAATAAAAGGAATCATTTTCACTATTACAAATCTCCTCACATAACAACTGAAGTCTAGCCTTACTGCGTTGGTTTTCTACAAATCCTTCTTTCAGATGTCGCACCGGACTTATTGTGAAGATAATTTTTAAAGATGGATTAAAAGCTTTCAACGTTTTTATTGTGGCATTCCAAATTGAAGTCAGTTCATGCAAATCCGATAGCCTTCTTTCGAAATCCTGCTGAGGTAGCTTATGACAATTTGCTGCGATTTGCGCTTTTCCTTTATGGAAATAGCCCATTGTAGTGCCGAAAGTAATGACAAGAACGGAGGCTGATTTCAAAAATAAACGCGCCTCGTTTAAGGCAGTATTTGCCCTCCACAAAACATCTTCCGGATTCGTGCCGCTGAAAGCTCCATGATGACACAAACTATTCCAGCGCCCTTGAAATTCGATCAAATCATTTTCAAGGTAAGCCTCTTTAGAGATAATATGATGTATTGAATTGGCAAGCGCTTCTGGATGAAAGACTATACCATGTGCTCCACGATTGATATCATATCTAAAATACTCCAATCGATCAGAAATATGCTCTGAAAAACAAGAGCCCATCAGCATCAATTTATCTTGATGCGAAAGTTGAAATGGAAATTTCTCTGGAGTAAATTCTGTGCGCAATTTCATTTTAGCTGATCGATTAGTTCGACAGTAGAGATGAGATTACCGCAATTAAAATGTCCTTTAGGACATACTTTATGTCCATGCAAACCGCACGGTCTACAAGTTAGGTCAGTTCGTTCTTGAATTACAATGCTTCGATCTGACAGTGGTCCAAATCCGAACTCTGGAATGGTACTACAAAACACTGCGGTCACCGGGGCGTTGGTGGCAGAGCATAAATGCAGAGGTCCGCTGTCATTAACAAAATTCATTTGCGCTTGTCGCATGAGAGCAGCACTTTGTAATAAAGTGAGATCTCCTGCAATATTTACTACAAGATCATTATTTGTCATCGCACGTAATTCTTCACAGAATTCTCTGTCTCCGGGTCCTCCTAATAAATACACCTTCACACTTGATGCCTTCATTAATTCCAACCATTTAGAAACCGGAGTCTTTTTTGTTTCCCAAACAGAAGCAGGACTTATCGTAATGAAAGGGCATCCTGTGAGTAAGCTCACGCGTTCCTCATCTTGAGGCGTTGGATATAAATGTGGTCTTCGCACGGCCGTGCGCAGCCATGGCTTAATGACTTCCAAGTTCCGATCAACTTCATGCAGATATTGCTGACCTCCCTTCAAACCGAGCGAATGTTCGGTTTTGAAATTGAATAAAAATGACAATGGATTCTTCTTGAAACCCGCTTTAAGTGGCGCTTTAGAGAACGCCGTCAAAATTCCTGAGGAGGCGAAACGTTGTAAATTAAATACAGCGTCATAGTTTGCCTTTCGAATTTGACTGAGGAGATTAAAAAGCGATCTCCATTTGCCTTCTTTTTTATTCCATATATATAGCTGTCCGACAAACGGGTGTCCTTTCAGAAGAGGCTCATTTCCTTTACGAACTAAAAAATCAATTTGAGCTTGGGGATATGACGCGTGCAGCGATTCTAGCACCGAAGTAGCAAGAATCACATCACCTATGAAGGCTGTTTGTATGACAAGTATTTTATTCATGCTTAAACAGCCACTTCGTATTCTCGAAGCACATCGTTGAGTGAAGTTTTCAAATCAGTGCTTTCCTTACGCTTACCGATAATTAGTGCGCAGTTTACTTGATATTCACCTGCAGGGAATTTCTTTGTGTATGCTCCAGGAATCACCACAGAGCGCTCAGGAACTTCCCCAATGTATGTAACAGGTTCTGGACCCGATACATCGATAATCTTCGTGCTCTTGGTCAATACCACATTTGCGCCTAGTACTGCCTCTCTTCTCACGTGTACGCCTTCTACAACGATAGAGCGTGAACCGATAAAGCATCCGTCCTCAATGATGACTGGAGCAGCTTGTAAGGGCTCTAAAACCCCGCCAATGCCCACACCACCACTCAGGTGAACATCTTTGCCGATTTGAGCACAACTGCCCACAGTAGCCCATGTATCGACCATAGTGCCGCTGCCAACATAGGCGCCAATATTTACATAAGAAGGCATCATGATGACACCTTTGGCTAAGAAGGCCCCGTAGCGAGCAATAGCGTGAGGCACTACACGAACGCCTGCTTCTGCATAATTTCTTTTTAACTCCATTTTATCATGGAAAACAAAAGGGCCGACTTCCATCACTTTCATTTGTTGAATAGGGAAATAAAGCACCACCGCTTTTTTCACCCATTCATTCACTTGCCAGTCCTCACCCACTGGTTCGGCTACGCGCAACTCCCCTTTATCAAGCAATTCAATAACTGCTCTTATCGCTTCTGTTGTTGAAGCTGATTGCAAAAGACTTCTATCGTCCCATGCTGCCTCAATCACTGGTTGTAATGTCGATTTCATTGATTCCACTATTTTGGTCAAAAATAAGCCTCTTCGCTATTCTAGACCTAATTTTGTCCCATGTCTAAAGTACTCGCCATCGATTATGGTCAAAAAAGAACCGGTATAGCCATCACCGATTCACTCCGCATGATTGCATCTCCTCTAGAAACAGTGGAGACGGGGAAAATTTATGAGTACCTAGAAAAAATAATTCTCAAAGAAAAAATCGTTGATATCGTTGTGGGCGAAGCCCGTCACTTGGATGGCAATGCTAGCGAAATCACTTTGCTTCAAGAGAAATTCTGTAAGGAGATCAACAAAAAATTCCCTGCAGTAGTGATTCATCGCATAGATGAAATGTACACTAGCAAACTTGCTTCACAAGCACTAGTAATGGGGGGAATGAAAAAGAAAGATCGTCAAAACAAAGGCAACCTTGATAAGGTAAGCGCTGCGATTATTCTTCAGCAATTTTTAGATCAATCTTCTAGATAAATTACTTTGAGTTCTGCTTTTAGAGGATTGAAATTTTGAATCAAACTTTCAATGAATCCCTCTGGACACTTTGATGCAAATTGAAAGAAATTGTCA
>JAIXWP010000086.1 GCA_027491215.1 Flavobacteriales bacterium
AGTACCCGTCACCGAAGGTACACGACATGAGCGCAGCGAATCAGTTCAGGGAGAAGTTGAGTTCGCCAGTTTTCATTTTCTTGTAATGATCTGAGAGGCGGGCTAGGAGCTGAGAAAACGTCTGAATCGCTGATACCGTTTCGTCTGAAACCGGTTCCTTCTTTAATCTTAATACTAATAAGCCATAAAGCGCGGTCATACACGTCTCGATGTCATTCGTTGACTTGCCATCGCTGCGTTGCAAATAATCTTGGATATTGGGTTGAGCAATATTATAAGAATCGATATATGCTTTGTCTTTTACGATGTTGATCATGGTATTGTGCAGGTAGTTCAATTCGAAAATTAATTCATGAACCTCAGAAATGTGACCGCGTTGCTCAACGCGTTCTGATTTCATGCTGCGAATTAAATTCTTGAACCACGTCAACTCGTCCTGAAAAGTAACCTCGTCAGGAGTGAAGTTTTTTACAAATTCGGTAATCGCCTCCATGTCGAAATACATGGCGCGCACCAAGTCTTCCATTTGCCAAACAAATAGAATGTACTCTGCAATATTCTGTTGTTTCTTTTGAGAAGCTAAGGACATTTATTTCTGCTCTCCTTTTTCTTTTAAATACTCTTCATTCAAGCCTTTCAACACGTCATTGGTGACATCATACGCACCATTTCCATAGAGTATAAACTGCGTAGTTGGCTGATAGTTCACCACGAAGTCAATGCCTTTTTGTTTTGCATAAGCATCCAAATATTTCTGAACACGACCCTGCAATTCTTTCTGCATTTCTGCTTCTTTTTCCATTACAGCATTTGATTCTTTTGTTTGGATTTGTTCCATTTCCACCTGCAATTGCTGCAATCTGCTTTCAATCGTTGCTGCCTCATCATCTGGAAGCTGCTTGCTCTGTGCATATTGCATCAAATCTTGAACCTCCGCCTGACGTTTTTGATATTCTTTTCTCACTTTCTCATCTGATGCTCTGTACTTTGCTTCAAGAGATTTCGTTCTATCTAAAATGAACTGATATTTCGCATTCAAGGTGTCACCGTTGATGTATGCAAGGATTGGAGCCTTTGGTCCTTCTGCTGAAGCAAATGCGGAATTAGCAGGAAGTTCTGAGGTCGCAGGTGCAACACCGCCATTCTTCAATTTATTTACTTGTACAAAAAGCACAATCACGGCAATTGCCAATGCGATTGTAAGTCCGATAGAAAGTTTATTGATCATGTTTTAATTATGCGTTTTTATATGCTTGAAATGCTTTTCCAAAATCGGTATGCATCCCATTGAAGCGATCCATGCAGCCTTGAAGTAGTTCTTCTGTCAACAGCTTCTTTACTTCTTCTTCCGATGGAATAGCGTCATGACTGATTTTAAATGCTTGCTTATATGCTCCGCCTTCAATCTCAATGATCCATTTGTCCATAAAGGATAGGATGGAAATTTTCAATTTCGGGTGGGGAATATTTGCTACCAATCTCATGTTGCAAATGTAGGATTTCGTTTCTTCGCAAACTAAGAATGTTAAAATGTTTAGAAAACCGCCCCATTTCCGTCATCCTGCTGTGCGAGACCTCGCCTGGGTGATAGGATCTGTGCCGCTTCTAGATAATTCAGCATCAAAACTCCGCCTCAATCTACTGGACGAGGAATGGATGTCTGATCGATTCACCAGACACCTCGAGTGGCTAGAGAGATTAGACCAAGATCCACAACCCCTTCACGATTTTCTTAATCTTCAAGTATCAAAACTCATCGGAAAGCGATTTGAAACTTTGCTTCAATTCTGGTTTGAAAACAGTGAGTGGTTTGAATTGGTAAAGCACAATGTGCAATTGCGTGATAGAGATCAGACTGTTGGTGAGATTGATTTTATCGTTTATGATAAATATTCTGAAGAGCTTCTTCATATCGAAGCGGCGTGCAAATACTATTGGTCATCTGCACAAAGCAGTCAATGGGAAACCTGGCTTGGTCCGAATCGACAAGATCGATTGTCGCTGAAGATGGATAAGCTAAAGATGCAGTCGCGAATTTGTGATTCGAAAATCGGAAAAGCTTTTTTACAAGAAAATAATATCGAACGACCAATCAGCGTGGTCTATTTAAAGGGGTATTTATTTTACCCCTTCAATGAATTGGGAAGAAGTGTGTTGCCTGCCCTCGGGCACCGACATCATCAAGCGGGATGGTATATCCACCAAAACACATTAGATCGTTTTATCGATACACCGCGTCAATGGGTTATACTTCCTCGAACACATTGGATCAGTCCTTATCACTCGGAATTAAATGATCTCGATATCTTGACAGGCGTTGAAATGATAGCACGTGTTAGAGAACACATGAACCGCACCACTAAAGCAATGTTGATTGCACAAACAACAGAGGAAGGTGAGTTTCACCGCGAAATTTCACGCGGATTAATCCTTACTGATTAATTCTCTTTCGAAAGACTTTTTATTCTTCTCAAAATTAAAAGTGAAATCAATGTTGCTCCAATGGCAACATATCCCACGATGTTATAATGCTCCAACGGGCTGTGTTCGTCTGCTTGACTAATGATCATTCCGGCAATTGCTGCCGAGGAGCCAGATGCAAGTGATTGTGCTGATGAATTCAAACTCATGAATCCAGCGCGATACTTTGGATTTACTACAGCAGAAATAATTGTGTTTGCAGGAATCATGCGTCCGCTAATGACCATAAAGAAAAATCCAGCATTCACCAAAACCAACCATAGCGGTACTTCTCCGAGGTTGGTGGCGATGAAAATGGGAATCATTGATAAAAAAGCGAAGATGGTAAACACTCTGAATCGACCGTATTTGTCTACAAATTTTCCAATGAAAAAACCACTGATTACTGTGCTAATTCCACCTACGAGGTAAATATATTTTACATCGTTCTGAGCTAATCCAACGTTGTTGATGTTGTAGGGTGTCAAAAAACTGATTACCGTAAATTGTCCTAGTACCAACATCACCGTGAACAATAACGCATTTCTCTGACCCACATTTGAAATCGTGGCTTTCAAAGTGTCGAGTCGATTGTAAACCTCTGTGCGATTTTGCATGTGCGCATTCATCGCAGGTATGCCTTTGAATGCAAGGATCCAAATAGGAAGACTCAATCCACTCACGACATAAAATGGTACGTGCCAATTTTGATCGAAAGCATCTACGAGTCCCAAGGAAAGCGGCATTCCGACAATAGAGGCAAGCGAGAATGCAATAGTGATCGTTGCCATTGCACGGCCGCGACGTTCGAGAGGAATGACATCGGCAATGATGCTCATGACCAATCCCCCTAACAATCCGCCTGTGACTCCTGTAAACACGCGGGTGCCGATGAACAAATAATAATTTAGATCTACATTATCAGTGGTGGGCACGATAGCACTCGATAATGTTCCTAACATGAAACCAAGATATGCGCCGAGTAATGCTTTTTTGCGATCGAGATTGTCAAGATAAAACACACCAAGAAATGATGTAACACCCGCTGCAAGACCATACGAACTCACAAGCCAGCCGTAGGCCCCGGGTCCGATCTGTAAACTCTTCTTGAGAATGTCGCCCATGGGCATCATAATCATGAAGTCAACGATATTGGTAAATTGAATTGCTGCTAGGATGAAGAGCAGCAGTTTTTCATTGATTGGTTTCATTTAGTAGTGATATCCAAGCGCTTGGATTTTTTTGAAAGTCGTTTCTTTATAAGGATTACGCGTTGGAAAAGAGGAGGGCTCAACATACTTGAAAATAATATTCAGCAATACATTTGGAAGTCTACCAGGGTGACGAATGCAGCATTTCAATTGAATAGGGAAGGCTCCAACAGTCGATTTAATTTCACCTGCTGTTCTGCCAAATACTATTTTATTTTTTCTTCGAGAAATAGCTGTGTCAATATAGTCATAAAGCATACGAGAGTATAGTGCATAGGTCGTATTCACTTTATAATCGATGCCTACAATAAAGGCTTCTAGCTGATCAGGAGCATCAAGCGCGATGGAAAAACCAATGATTTGTTCTTCTAAAAAATACGCTCGAAAAATCATATCGTCGCCCAATTTTTCTTTCATTTCAGCAAGTATATTGGAATTGAGATGGCCTATTTTGAAATCGGCCTTATCATGCACAGCATCATATAACTCCTGAATTTTATCTTGATGTTCTATGATTTGTTTTTGATTGAAAAATTGAACGGAAAGAGGTTCTGATTTCTTAAATGCACCGTTTGCCTTCGTACGGAACTTCGAATTTAAATCTTGTAAATAATCATCGAAGGAAAGCCAGTTTTCTAGAATGGGCATTTCCATGTTATGATCTACGTCAAAACTCCTAAAGCCGCATTTTTCTAGTGCTTTAGCTTCTTTGAATTTGTTTTGATAAAAGTCTTTAATCAGCATCGCTGATATCGATTGATCAGGACGGTCTTCGTTTCGAATGATTTCTGTTAATGCTTCGCAAAGCCCATTCATTGCTTTTTGGGAAGGAATGATAGGATTGAAGGAGTAGCCGTGCTCTCCAGTTGCGAAAGCGCTGCCGCAAATCAGAATATAGGGCAGTCCGTTTTTTGGAGCGAACTTTCGACCGAGCATTTCTGCGAATCGACCTTTGCCTATGCGCTCGTGAAGATTGTCTGCTTCTAACAATGCAATCTGAAACACCGCAATGCCAACAGGTGTTTCTTCATTTACGAATTTGGCAAAAATGAATTTTACATCTGTATGTTCGCTTGCACTGAGTGCTAGGAGATGCTGATAATCGAGAAACGTACTTCTGCTAAAGTTTAGACTATTCCATTCTTTCTCTGAAATATCAGACAATGCATAGGAAAGATGGCAGTCTAGGGAGTTGCGAAAATACCTAGGAACAGCCTCTAGGCCGGAGCGCAGAGCATTTCGAAAGGAATGGACAGAGGTACAGTTCATGAGGTTCACAAATGTACAACTATTGAATACCATCTGAAGTTTAAAAAAGTGTAATGTCTTTTTTCGGTGGTGAACTAATTCTCATACTTTTCGTATATTAGTAACGAAAATTATTTACACAGTGGATATCCCTAATCGCGTAGTATTCTTTGATGGCGTTTGTGGCCTTTGCAACAAAACAGTTGATTTCCTTATCAAATGGGATGAGGAGCGTGTATTGCGTTATGCTCCTTTACAGGGTTATACCGCACGTCGATTACTTACGAAGCTTCAAGTCGAAGACCTCGATAGCGTAGTGTATTATCGTGATGGTAAATACCTCGTTCGCTCCACTGCTGTATTACGTCTACTTCTCGATGTAGGTGGATGGTGGAAACTCCTCAGTATTTTTCTAATCATGCCAGCATTCGTGCGCGATGCGGTCTATTATTTCATCGCCAATCGTCGCTATAAATGGTTCGGGAAGTCCAACTCCTGCCGCATGCCCCGTCCAGAAGAGCGCACATTGTTCTTGGATTGAGACATTCGGGATTCGGGATTCGGAATTCGGGATTCGGAATTCGAGATTCGGAATTCGAAATTCGGGATTCGGAATTCGAAATTCCCCCAACCCCCAACCCCCAACTCTTTTGTCATTTGTTCTCGGCAAAGCCGAGATCACTTGTCATTTGTCCCTTGTCTCTATTTATTTGTCATTTGTCATTTGTCACTTGTCATTGTTGATCTTTCTTTGCAAAAAAAATTAGCCCATG
>JAIXWP010000052.1 GCA_027491215.1 Flavobacteriales bacterium
TCAGCTGGTAGAGCTCCAGATTGTGGTTCTGGCTGTCGTGGGTTCGAGCCCCATCGATCACCCTAAGAAGCCGATAACAACGTTATCGGCTTTTTTTATGCTCTAAAAAATCTATGACTTACTATTTCCGAAGGATTTTTTCTATTGCCTCTCCTTGCGGTAATTCATCCGCCAGTTTGTAGAGATAGCGAACTTGTTGTGTCAACTTATTTGCTTTTCTTTTTGGCTACATCAATTTTAAAATACATGTTGGCGAGCCCGAGTAATACACCGGTTATAATAGCCACTACAATTGAACGAAGCGCGACTCCTCCAACTGCTCGGGCGTTTGAGATGTCGATATCAAAAAGACCATAAATGAACATTCCTGCGAATATTCCTGCGGTGATTGATAAAAATGTTGTTTTGAAATAATAGCCAGAATCCATAGTACAGGCAGAATTAGTGTGTGCCTGTTGGAATAACAAGCTCTCTAATTTAGATGAAAATCTCTACAGTTAGGTCATGACCAATGTGAACTCCAAGATCTTTTCTAATTTTCGATTTTAAAGGAAGTAAATATTCTTGCTTCTTACTATCAAACCATATTGCAGTTTCCCATTCTGATTCGTTGATTTTGGCGATGGCTTTTAAACGTCCCCATCCTTCTTCCCCTGAGCGATGTAGCTCGCGAATTTCAGAGCTTATTTCTGCAGGAATATTTATGAAAACCCATCCGCCAGGGCCCGAGTGCTGCCAGACTGTATTGCTAAAAATATATTTTATCTTCGAAAAACTTCTCATGTTGCGATTGAAGTTATTCTATTCCTTGCACATATGTTTCTATGACTTTTAATTCTGCAGCAACTTGGCTTCCGCTGAATCCTGTTATATCTGTGTAGGAAATTTGGTTTTTGTATTCTTCTAGAAATGGGCCTGAAAGGGGTAAGAAGCTCCAATGCCACTTTTCCTCTTCGTATCCTGTTCGGCCTTTTGATTTATCAGTATAGGTCTGATGAAAGCCGTATTCTGCGGCATGCAAAAGCATCCAATCGTAAAGTTTTTTTCCAGCTCCAGATTTGAAATAACTATTTTCAAGTGAGTTGATATCGATATCCGTACCCCAATGATGGCGGGATGTTCCAGGCATAGAACTGTAGAGCATGATATTCTTAGCCATATCAATTTCGTTCTTCTTTTGTTCCTTTAGCTTAGCCCACTTTCGCTCCCAAATCGCTTTTTGCTGATCGAAAGTTCGAGTAGCAGAAATGATGGTAATTGTTACGCCTTCTTTTTTGGCAGCGTCACTCATTTTAATGAATGCTTCATAGCATTCTTTTCTAAGATAAATATTATCCTTTGTTGTATAGACTTTTTCGATTTTAGAAAAACTAGGATGTTGTGAGGGATTGATTTTTCCTAGAAGTTCTTCTTTGTTGATGATTTGAGCATTGCCAAGAAGAGTCAGTGCTGCAAGAAATAATAGTGTGAGAAATTTCTTCATACATCAACAACTATAAAAATCGTTCCAGAGCCTTTAGGCCCTGGAACGATTCAGTATTAATGGATTCCTTTAGAGGCCAAGTAACGCTCTGCATCAAGAGCAGCCATGCATCCAGTGCCAGCAGCAGTGATCGCTTGGCGATATGTTTTATCAGCAGCATCACCTGCAACAAAAACACCTTCAACATTTGTTTTTGCAGTGCCAGGAATATTCAAGATGTATCCTGTTTCATCCATGTCTATGAATGGCTTGAATACATCAGTGTTTGGTTTATGTCCGATGGCAACAAAGAAACCAGTGATATCAATTTTACGATCTTCTCCTGATTTATTATTTGAAATGATCGCAGCCTCCACTCCGTGTTCTCCAAGGATTTCTTTTGTTTCGGAATTCCATAACACTTCAATGTTCGGTGTGTCAAGCACGCGGTGTTGCATTGCTTTCGATGCACGCATTTTATCACTGCGAACAATCATATAAACTTTCTTGCAAAGCTTTGCGAGATATGTAGCTTCTTCAGCAGCGGTATCACCTGCGCCTACGATTGCCACGTCTTGTCCGCGATAGAAGAAACCGTCGCAAACAGCGCATGCGCTAACACCTCCACCAGCTTCACGTAATCTAGTTTCGCTTGGAAGGCCAAGCCACTTTGCAGAAGCACCGGTTGAAATAATTATAGCGTCTGCAGAAACAGAATGCTTGCCATTATCGATCTCTACATAGTGCTTTGGTCCATTGAAATCAACCTTTGTAACAAAACCGTTTCTAACATCTGTATCAAAACGTTTTGCCTGATTAAGAAGATCTTCCATCATTGATGGACCGTTAATTCCATTAGGATATCCAGGGAAGTTATCTACTTCAGTGGTATCCATCAATTGTCCACCTGGTTGCATTCCTTGATACATCACAGGTTTCATATCTGCACGTGCCGCGTAAATGGCTGCTGTATAACCAGCAGGACCACTTCCGATAATGAGGCACTTAACGTGCTCTTTTGCTTCGTTCATTATTTTTTTTGTTGAAGTTACTTTTCTTTTAGAATTGCTTTTGATCAAATTACTTTAAACCTTGCCTTCCAATTTCATGGAAATCTTTAGGAATTCATCCCAAAGAATATCTTCTGGTGGTGGAGCAATGATAGTGACTAGTTCTTTTTTAACCGGATGAATAAATTCAATTTTTCTAGCATGTAAGTGGATACTAGCATTTTCATTTGTTCTGCGGCTACCGTACTTGATGTCTCCTTTAATTGGGCATCCTAGACTGGACAGCGTTGCACGAATTTGGTGGTGACGACCTGTTTTAGGATATACTTCCATGTACGTATAGTTGTCGCCTTTTCCAATGACTTTATAACTGAGTTCTGATTCTTTTCTATTGGCTGCAGGAGTATCAAAAGCAAATGTTTTGTTTTGCTTTTCATCCTTCCATAAATAGTTGATGACCGTTCCTTCCAGTTCTTGAGGTGTTCCCTTTACTACAGCCCAATACGTTTTTTGAACTTCTCGAAATTTGAACATATTACTCAATCGGTTGAGTGCTTTTGTAGTCCGAGCGTAGAGAACAACACCACTTACGGGTCGGTCTAGACGGTGCACTGTGCCAATGAAAGCGAGTCCAGGCTTATTGTATTTCCATTTCACATATTCCTTTACTACATCGCATAATGTAGCGTCGCCTGAAATGTCGCTTTGAATGATATCGGAGTTTCTTTTGTTGACAGCAATGATGTGATTATCCTCAAATAGGATTCTCAAGTTGTCTACATTGCTCATAACAATTGGTTCTTTTGGAACCGTAATCCAGTCGCGCTTTACGAACTGGTTTTCTGATTTTTCCATCACTTATTTTATGTTATGCGACCATTGGTCGCTTCTTAATTTCAGTACAAAAATACTAGTACTGTTCGTTATTGTTAGGGAAATCCTTTGATTTCACATCATTTACATATTGCTCTACTGCTGCGATCATTTGCTCTCCCGCATTCATGTAGCGACGCAGGAAGCGTGGAGAGAATTCTTGAGTAATTCCAAGCATATCGTGAACAACCAAGACTTGACCATCAACATCGCCGCCGGCGCCGATTCCAATTACAGGAACGCTTACCGCTTTTGAAACCTCGGCTGCAAGTTTTGCTGGGATTTTTTCAAGTACAATAGCAAAACAACCACATTCATCAAGAAGTTTGGCGTCGCGAATTAGACGTTCTGCCTCTTCTTGTTCTTTGGCTCTTACCTGATATGTTCCAAACTTATAAATACTTTGAGGAGTGAGTCCAAGGTGGCCCATTACTGGGATACCGGCAGAAAGAATGCGCTGAATAGAGTCGCGTATTTCTTCGCCGCCTTCCATTTTCACTGCGTGACCTCCGGTTTCTTTCATGATTCGAATTGCAGAATTCAAAGCCTCTTTAGAGTTTCCTTGATAAGAACCGAAAGGCATATCCACTACAATTAAGCTTCTCTTTGCCGCTCGCACCACGCTTTGCGCGTGATAGATCATTTGATCTAGAGTAATGGGCAATGTAGTCTCATGTCCCGCCATTACATTAGAAGCTGAGTCACCTACTAGGATAACATCAATTCCGGCCATGTCCACGATTTTCGCCATGCTATAATCGTATGCTGTAAGCATTGAGATTTTTTCACCACGATTCTTCATTTCCTGAAGCGTGTTGGTGGTGATGCGCTTAATTTCTTTTTGTACTGACATATTGCAAATATAGAGAAGTCTAGGGGAGCAAATTCGAGGCTATAATTCCTTCTTTTTTGTGAACAATAAATTGACAGAAAGTGCGTTGCGCTTGCTAGCGTGTTGCGATATTTTGTATATTGCCTCACCCTCCTGATTATTAAACCACTATGAAACGACTATTACGAGGCTCCTTGTTGCTTTTGGCATTTTCTGCTTTTCTCTTCGGATGTAAGAAAGACGAGAAAGAAGAGGTGACCTTTACTGGCAACAACATTCCTTATTATGATGAAGTACCTCGACTTCTCATCGAGAATTATGTTAACCGTGTTTTCATTGATTTGATTGGCCGAGAGCCAACAGATATAGAGATGACGACGGAGGCCGATGCGCTTCGCGCAGCAAATGCAAGTGAATCTTCGCGTATCACACTCGTTCAAAAAATCATGTTCAACACAGATCCTATTCCTTCAGAAGGAAGCTATCGTGAGGCATACATCAGAAAGTTTTACGAAGACCAAAAAGGGCGCTACCTCGAAGGTTCATCAGAAGGAAATATTCTCGATGAATACTATACTTGGCGGGCCATCGCAATCAATGATTCATTGAATGGTAATTGGCTTCAATATGAATTGGTGATGATTGAAGCAAATAAGATGTTGGATGTTTTTAATAGCAGACTTCAATTAACTAATGATGAAATTGTTTTTGAAGAGGTGTGTCGAAGAATGATGTTCAATTCGATTTATGATGACATCAACATGAATACATTCAATTTTATTAATGCTACGTTTGATGATTCGTTCTCGCGTTTTCCAACATTAGCAGAATATGAAGCGGTTGAAGATGCAATTGAGTTCAATGGCAGCGGCGCATTATTCGGCTTAGCTGTTTCTAGCAAGCCGAGCTATCTTGATGTTTTAGTTGCCTCTGATGAATTTGACGAAGGTTTTGTTCGTTGGGCATTTTCTGCTTATTTATCTCGAGAGGCTACTTCCTCTGAAGTATATATCATGGCACCGATTTATGCAGACGGTTCTAATTTTTCACTTATTCAACAAAAAATTTTGACATCCGATGAGTACGCAGGATTTGAATAATAAAATTGTGGAGTCTTCAGAACAAGGCTCTTTAGGTAAGTTGGCATTGCTAGCTACTGCCACTGCTGCAGCTCTTCAATCATGTAAGAAAGATCCAGAACAAGTGGGTGTTTACGAACTGAATGATGTAGCGCTCACAACAGATAGTGCGAACAAAACAAGATTGAAAACGAATGAACAATACGTTTCAATTTTGTTCACTAATCTCTTTCAGGCTGGAATCTCGAGTGATATTGTGTTCGAGTTGAATGAGTGCTTTTTGAGCATCGGAGATCAAGAGTTGGCAAGAGAGGTTTTGATCTCTAATTTGTTTAATAACCCAGCTGTTCAGCTTCCTACCGTGGAGAACATGATGGCAGATTTGGATGGTTTTATCGAAGAAACGTATAAGCGCTTTTTCGTTCGCCTTCCTTCGGAAGGGGAGAAGACATGGGTGCGAAATTTCATTTCGAATAACCCATACATGACACCTGAATTGGTGTATTTCAGTTTTGCATTGAGTAATGAATATATGTACTACTAAAAATACTGCACGATGATACGTAGAGAATTCCTTAAGAAATCGACGCTAGCGGGTGCAGGTGCAATAACTGCCCCCTATTTACTGCCGAGCGGAAGATTGTTTGCTGCTTCAGGAAATAGATCAGCTAACCACGTGGTGTTGGTGATGTTTGCTGGTGGAGTGAGACATCAAGAAGCGGTGGGTATGCGCTACTTAGATGACAGCCAAGTTGGAGAGCCCTATCCTGGAAATATTATGTACAATATGTTGACGGGAGCACCTCCTGAAATGAAGATTGTATATGGCACAGGAGAAGGTGGAATCAATCCGATACCACCGATATTGTCTCAGTCACTTGCATCTCAGGGAACATTGTTTGCGGAAGTTGAAGCGTTGAGCACAGGTCACTTTGGTGGCTTGAATTCTATCATACAAGGATCTGTTCCAGGCGGTCAAGGATTGAAGCAACGCCCTGTTAATCCTACCATCTTTGAATACTTGAGAAGACACGGTGGTTATGGCGCTACCGATACATGGTTTGTCGGAAATTCTATTGGTGGTTCATTGCCTTTGTTGAATTACAGTGCAAATCCTGATTATGGAATTAAATACGGTGGGAATTTCTTTGCACCACTTATAACATTCGGCGAACAAGGTTTTGAGTATTTGGGAAATGCTAAAGTGTATCACCCAGAGAATGAACTGGCGCCGATGTATCAGTTAAAAGCTTTCTTGGATAATAATTTTGCGAATAATGGATTGCTTCTCGACTCACTTGGTAATACTGAAGAAGAGAAGCAGAGCATCAAGATGTTTATGGATCTGATGTATGAAAAAATCCAAGCAGGTACTATCACACTTCCTCCGGTAACGGATAATGCAGATACGGCGACAGTTGGTTTTGCCTGTGAACTTTTGAGCTGGTTTAAGCCAGCGTTCTCCGTTGTAAACTTGAGCAGCGTGGATGCATGTCACAGCGACTTCACTGGTTATTTAAAATCATTGCACAGAGCAGATCATGCTGTTGGATTCTTGTGGGATTATATTCAACAGATTCCTGAAATGGCTGGAAATACAACGCTCATTTGTGTTCCTGAATGTGGACGTAATGACAATCCGAATGCGATCTTAGACGATAACAATTGGCTGGCTTATGATCACAGTGATTTTAATTCTACTCGAATATTTTCATTATGTGTTGGAGCTGGATTTGAGCCAGGTCTTGTTCGAGGCAGTGAGGGCAATCCAATTGGTCGCGCTTCAGATGCCATGATGACCGCTGCTGATATTTTAGGGGTGGATACATCATTGATGTCGCCTTATCTCTATGGAGGAACTACATCATTCTTAGATCAACTATAGTAACAATGAAAAAATACATCTCATACAGCCTTGTCTTTTTCTTCATTGTTCTTGTGGTGGTGAGTTGCAAGAAGGATGGCGAAGAATTGACGAACCCATATGAAGGGCTGACCGTGCCAGTGGATAACGATAACCCAGATGCAGATGCACTTCCAGAAGGCAGCTTTGCGTGGTTACATGCTAAAATATTTCGTCCTACCTGCGCTAACAGCGGATGTCATGATGGAACATTTGAGCCTGAGTTTAGAACGATTAGCAGTGCGTACAATTCATTGGTAAATCATCCAGTGATTGCGAACGACCCGGGAAATAATTTTGAATATAGAGTTGTTCCAGGAAACCATCAGCAGTCATGGTTATATCAGCGCTTGACAGTTGAAGTGGATAATACAAGTGGAATGATGCCTTTGGCGACAGACCCTGGCAGCGATTGGCCGGAGTTGAGTGATTTTTATGTAGAAAAAATTGCTCAATGGATTGATGACGGAGCAAAAGACATGTTTGGGAATCCCGCGCCAGCTGCAGGAGTAAATGGGATTCCATTGGCATATGGCATGGCAGTTTTCCCAACAGGAAATACTACTACTCCATTTCCAAGAGAAGAGAATCCAACACTTGGTGTTGGATCTATCCTAGTTCCAACAGGCCCTGTAGATCTTTGGTTTGGTGCAGTAGATGACAATGCAGGTGTAAATAATTTTACATCATTTAGCATGAAAGTTTCATCGAATATCACTGATTTTTCGAATGCTGTAGAGGTGCCGTGTACACTTTCAGGACCAATCACTGCATTGGATTTTACGGATAATACAACACAGCTTTATTACAAAGCAACGTTTGATTTTTCTGGGATTCCTGCTGGAGAGTTGCGTTATGTTCGCGTTTACATCAATGATGGAGTTCAACCTAGTGTTACAGAGCTTCCTAATTCCTCTTCGAATTACTTCTGGTTTTTATTATTTTCATTGAAAACGATATGAAAAAAATACTATTTCTTGCCGCGGTTTCATTGGCATTTTTAGGGTGTAAAAAAGACAGTGAAGAAGAAGATAATCCAACTTCTCCAATCTTGACATTTGTAAGCATATCATCCAATGAAGCTGTGTCTTATAGTAATGATTTAAAGGTCATTTTCTCGTATGAAGATTTTCAAGGTGACCTTGGTGAAGACGATCCAGATGCCTTGACTTTATGGGTGAAGGACGCTCGACTGGATGCAGCAGATTATTATCACGTTCCTCCGATGACTCCAGAAAACCAAGAGCTTCATATCAAAGGAAATTATGAGGTGTCTTTGAATACCTTGTTTTTATTGGGGAATGGTGCAGCAGAAACAACCAAGTTCACAATTCAATTGCGTGATCGGGCAGGAAATGTGAGTAATATTATTGAGACTACTCCTGTTACAATTACACCTTAACCGAATGAACGTTCGGTGCCTATGAAATACGTGAAACTATTCATATTATTTATTTTTTCATTTGCAATCAGCAATGAATCTTTTGGACAAATCATTCCTGAATATGATATGTCTGACACTACATTGACAGATTGCAATGGTATTCTGTATGATAGCGGAGGAGATGGTGGATTGTATGGCAATAATGAAAATTTGACCACAGTTATTCAAACGGGTGGTGTCATTAATATCGTTTTTAGTGGTGTGTTTACCGTTGAGCCAGGGCTTGATTTTCTTTACATTTATGATGGCCCAGACGCTACCTTTCCTTTGATAGGGCAGTATTCAGGAACTACGTTGCCACCATCGCTCACTGCGAATAATGGGGCAATCACTTTGGTGTTTACTTCAGATAATAGCGCAGTGTATGCTGGGTTCGTTGTAGAGTGGGAAACTATTGTTCCGCCTCCTGTTCCACCCACCATCAATGTGCCTGTTCTTCCAGATTGTAACCAAGCACTTCTAGAGGTTCATTGGTCTTACGATTTGTATTGCGAATGGGTGGATGCAGCGACTTTTAGCGTGTTGCGAGAAGGAGAAGAGTTAGAGCTTTTGGGAGTGGCTCCCTTCTGTCCAAATGACTCCACCCCTTATGCGGTCATAGCTCTAGCTGATCCATTTACTACTAATTGTACTTATCAAGTTCAAATTGAAATCTCTATTCCAGATATCTGTGGTACTTTTTATCCCTTCATATTAACCACGGAGTTCACTGTTTCGAGTTGCAGCATTGATGGAGAAATAGTCGCATCAGAGCCGAGTATTTGTCCAGGAAATTGCAGTGTGCTCCAATTCGAAACATTGAGTTGTTTAGGACAAACGTACTCGTGGAGTAATGGGCTTCCTTCTTCAGCAGGGCCGCACACGGTGTGTCCTACAGTAACTACAACATATCAACTAACCGTTACAGAAGAGTCTACAGGAGTTGTTGAAGTTTTTGAATACACAATAGAAGTATTATCAACTTCTATTATTACACCAGATCAAACGATATGTCAAAGTATTGCAGCATTTGAATTGGAAGCTGCAGTTGATGGTGAATGGAGTGGACCGGGTATTCAAGATGAGGTAACAGGATTGTTTGAACCCGATTCTGCATTCTCCGGAGTGAACACCATTTATTTTGAGTCTGCAGGCTGTTTGGATTCTGTGCTGATTACCATTGAACCTATATCCACCGACAATACTGTAGCGGCTTGTCCTGGTACAGCTCCGTTTCAATTGAATGCACTTCCAATTGGCGGTGTATGGGATGGGCCGTTCACGACAACATCAGGAATTTTTGATCCAACCAACCAAGGATCATATGTCGTTTATTATGACGTAAATGGATGTCGAGATTCAGTTGACGTGAATGTTTTCGATATTACTGGCACTTTTACTTTTGATACCATTTGTCAATCCGTATGGACAGATACGTTGCAGTTTTCACCTTTAGGTGGGTACTGGCAAGGAGCTGGAATACTTGATTCACTCTTGGGGATTTATGCTCCAGCGGGAGTTCCTGCTGGCGATGCTTCATTTACCTACATAATCAATGGTTGTCAGCAGACATATACAGGATTTATAAAAGAAATATTTACTGGTCAGAGTTTTCATACTGCATGTCCATTAGAAGATCCGCAAGTTTTCTATACAGAGCCTTTCACGCCTTCCGGAGGTGAGTGGGTAGGTCCTGGAATTATTAATCCTATTTCGGGATTGTTTGATCCTGGCGCGGTGGCAGATGATACTTATAATAGTCTAATTTACTACGCACCGAATGGTTGTTCGGATACAACATTCATTTATGTGAAGCAAACAGAAATTGGCTTGGATACATTGTGGATGTGTTCAGATGATGATCCATTTTTTTTATATGAAAATGATGCACTGCATAATCCTGCATATGGAGGTCAATGGACAGGAACAGGGATAGGTTATAATGGAGGAGAGGATTGGTATTTTTCACCGACAATTTCTGGTGTAGGAAGCTTTACTGTTTATTATACTAAGAACACTTGTGTTGATTCTTTGCCTGTTGTAGTTTTTCCTTCAGAACTAAATTTACCAGACGATATAATGTGTAGCAACGAGCCTCCCGTTTGGTTGGGTGATGGTATTCAGGAAGGCGGCATTTGGAGCGGTTCTGGAATAACCGAACAAACGCTCGGTTGGTTTGATCCAGCTCAAGCTAATGTGGGTGGTAATATGATTTATTGGACAACTCCGGCGGGTTGCGAGGATTCATTGTACATCGAAGTAGAAGCATTTGATCAAGCACAGATTTCTGGGGTAGAAAGTTTTTATTGCTATCTCGATTCGAATTATGTTTTTGCTGTGAGTCCTGCGGACGGTGTTATTTCAGGTGCTACAGATACACTTACATTTAATCCTTCAGTTTTAGGTGAGGGAAGTTTTGAAATCATTTATACATATACTGGAATGGTCTGCTCCAGCGCCGACACAGTTTCCTTTGAAGTTTATCCAGAATTAACGACATCGATTGATGTAACGGAAACCATTATTTGTGATGGCTCTACATCAACCATTACAGTGACTGCAAGTGGGGGCAATCCTAATGTGAATTACACTTATGAATGGAGTGATGGTGCATTTCCCGTGAATACAAACACAGTGGATCCATTGGCTACGACTACATTCATTGTTACAACCTCGGATGGTTGCTCAGATCCTGTAATTGATGAAGTAGAGATTCAAGTTTATCCTCCAATAGATTTTGATGTCATCATTAGTGATACGTTGTGTTTTGGTGATGAAGGATTTGCGCAAGCTTCGGCTAATGGAACTGGACCGTTTAATTTTTCATGGAACGGCCAAGCGGGACCATCCATAGCGGCACAAGCGGGCGAGGCGTTGGAGTTGTTGATCATTGATCAAAGTACAGGATGCGATGCGGATACTGTAGTTTTCTTACCGTCATATCCACCTATCATCGCAAATTTCTCCATCAATCCAAACTTGGAGTGCATCGATTATGATGAGCGAGAGAATGTACAGATTATTGATTTTTCACAGAATGCAGTGACAGGCACATGGGATTTAGGTGGAGGTATTTTTGAAGTCTACTCCTTGGGCACTACACCTTCATTGAGCTATGCAAGTGCTGGTCAGTTTACTGTAACATTAATCGTAGAGAACGTTGGCGGATGTAGTGATACAAGCACCGTTTCTATTTGCATCTTACCAGCAGATCCTACCTTTATTCCTGATATTTTTTCACCGAATGGTGATGGAAATAACGATGTGTTTTTTGTTAGAGGAAGGGGAATCATAGAACTTGATTTTAGAATTTACAATCGATTCGGCCAACAAGTATTTCGAAGTACTAATGCTTCTGTAGGATGGGACGGGACACAAGGAGGGAAGCCAATGCCTAGTGGAAGTTATGTTTATAGCGCTTCGATAAAATTGGCGGACGGAACAACTCAGGATGTTAAGGGAGAGGTCACCTTAATAAGATGACTTTACTTTAGCCTACTTGGACAGACATACTCAGAGATAGAAAATCCTGATTTGAAAAATATATAATCATCACTTGAAACCATCTATGCGTGTACTTCTACTATTGATTTCGTTGTTGTGTTGGAGCAATTTTTTGTTCTCGCAGGACGCGTCTTTTAGTCAGTTCTATCATGTTGGTCATTGGTATAATCCAGCTCGTGTCGGGTCAATGGAGCAGGATATTAAAGCTGGTGTTCATTACCGCAATCAATGGGCTGCAAACCTGGAGGGATATCGCACGAATGGATTTAATGTTGAGGCGCGAGCTCGAAAAGCACCGTTTTCAATGGGTTTATTGATAGTAGATGATAAGTCAGGAAATGCTTCGTTAAAAACATTTCAAGCATTGGTATCAAGTGCGTATCGTCTTGAGGTGAATCGCAGTCAGACTTTGACAGCGGGTTTTCAATTGGGATTGGTGCAGCGTTCTATCCAGATGGAAGATTTGCGTTGGGACAAACAGTACAATGGATATCAATATGATCCAACGATCGATTCAGGCGAACGTCAATTTTCCGACCGCACTGGTAATAAGATTGATTTGGGGATGGGCGTTTTTTACACCTTTGAAAAGCCTGTGCGTGCTGGAGTAGGTTATGCTTTTCATCACTTAGGTCAAGATCAAACTTTTTTACAAAATGGTAAAGATCGTTTGCCCATTAGACAGTCGATGCAAGGTTATATAGAACGGGACTTCGATAGATTTGGAGGACGTTTAGATGCATTGGTTCAGCGACAGCGCGGGGCCATGGAGTATCTTGTAAACTTTAAAACCGAATATAGATTCGGTTATGATTCTAAATACACAACTGAGAATAATTCATCTGCGATTTACGTAGGATGTGGTTATAGACATGCGAGTGCTATTATTCCGAGTATGGGTTTTGAGTGGGAGCGAAAGTTGGAAATCAGTGTCTCTTATGATATCGTATTTTCTCGCCTGAGCGAGGTCACTACATTTGGCGGTGGACCTGAGATTGGTCTTATCTACAAATACCGCACGGATAAGCGTATGAGAATTCGCTAGTTTATCCTTGTTGCATTGTCAACAAAATCTATTACCCAACCCTAGTTTTTTTCCGAATAATTCTTCTTTTTGAGGAAAAATAGAAGATATGTCAGCATTTGAAATTGTTGGGGGCAATAAGCTCAAAGGAACTGTTATTCCACAAGGTGCAAAGAACGAGGCATTGCAGGTGATTTGTGCGGTGTTGCTCACTGCAGAGAAAGTAGATATGAGTAACATCCCGGAGATCGTTGACGTGCTAAAGTTGATTGATCTTTTGAAGGATATGGGGGTGAAGGTTGAAAAATTGGGTAAGGGGCACTATACCTTCCAAGCTGACAATGTGGATATGGAGTTTTTGAAGACTGCTGATTACAAGAAAAAGGCAGCGGCACTTCGTGGGTCCATCATGGTCGTAGGTCCGTTGTTGGCTCGTTATGGCAAAGGATATATTCCTAAGCCCGGGGGAGACAAAATTGGTCGTCGTCGTTTGGATACACACTTCTTGGGATTTCAATCATTGGGCGCGACTTTCAATTACGATGCGGGCGATAGCTTTTACAGTGTAGAAGCTTCTCAGTTGAAGGGAACTTATATGTTGCTTGATGAAGCATCGGTTACGGGAACAGCCAATATCGTGATGGCCGCTTGTATGGCAGAAGGCACAACGACAATCTACAATGCCGCATGTGAGCCTTACCTGCAGCAGTTGTGCAAGATGATCAATAGCATGGGTGGAAAGATTAGTGGAGTGGGAAGTAACTTGCTTGTTATTGAAGGCGTGCCTTCATTGAAAGGCTGCACACATCGTTGTTTGCCGGATATGATTGAGATCGGCAGCTTCATTGGTATGGCAGCGATGACGAAAGGAGAGATTACCATTAAGGATGTTGGATACGAGCATTTGGGAGTAATTCCAGAGATTTTCAGAAGAATGGGAATCACCGTTGAGCGCAGAGGAGATGATATTTTCATTCCAGAGCACGATCACTATGAGATTGATACATTTATTGATGGATCGATCATGACCATATCAGACGCGCCTTGGCCCGGCTTTACACCGGATTTGATTTCTATTGCACTTGTGACGGCGACCCAAGCTAGAGGTAGTGTTTTGATTCATCAAAAAATGTTTGAGAGCCGCTTATTCTTCGTCGATAAATTGATTGATATGGGAGCTCAGATTATCCTTTGTGACCCGCACAGAGCAACGGTTATTGGTCTCGATCGTCAGTCTAGTCTCAAGGGTGTAACGATGACATCTCCAGATATCAGAGCAGGAGTAAGTTTGTTGATTGCTGCATTGGGAGCGAAAGGAAAATCAGTGATTCATAATATTGAACAGATTGACCGAGGCTATCAAGATATCGAGACGAGACTTCAGGCTTTGGGAGCAGATATTAAGAGAATTTAATATTGGAATCCACTTTGGCAGCATATTTGGCTATCCGCGGCCGAAGAATAAACAGTATTTTTACAAAAAAAATAATGATGAAGAAAATAGTTATCGCATTTCTAGGAGCTGCAGCGCTTGTTTCAGCTTACAGCTTCACAATGAATGAAGAGCCAGCAGTTGCTAAGAAAGCATACTCTGAGGCTCCGGCAATCGGAACAAATATTGGAGATACAGCACCTGAAATTGTCATGAAAGGTGTGGACGGAAAGGATATCAAGCTTTCTAGTTTGAAAGGGAAAATGGTACTTATTGATTTTTGGGCTTCATGGTGTGGACCATGCCGTAGAGAAAATCCAAATGTGGTAGGTGCTTATGAAAAGTACAAGAAGGCTAAATTCAAGACAGCAAAAGGATTCGAGATCTATAGTGTTTCTTTAGATCAAAACGCAGATGCATGGAAAGCGGCAATCGCTAAAGATGGATTGGTTTGGAAAAATCACGTAAGCGATTTGCTCGGATGGAACAATGCTGCAGCTGCACTTTATGGAGTTAGAAGTATCCCAATGAGCTTCTTGATTGATGAGAAAGGAGTGATTGTAGGAAAGAATTTGAGAGGTTTGGAATTGCATTCAAAAATTGACCAATATGTCAAAAGCTTAAATTAAGCCTTGAGATATGATAAATTTGCCGCCCCGAAGAGATTCGGGGCGTTTTTTTTCTGCCGAAATATGACACATTGACCATATCTATTGAATGGCAGAATAGTTGAGAACGGGCGGGCGTCAAAAAAAGAAAAGGATATGAATACTGAGGAAATGGATAACAAGCCAGATACACAACCTGAAGAGGTTCAGCCAGAAACTGCGCAGGCAGAGGCTCCAACATCACCAGAAACCCAGTCTGAACAAGCTTCGGCTTCGGCTGAAGAATTTAGTGTAGAGGAAAAGCTTCAAAGGGAAGTTGCTGACTGGAAGGATAAGTACACACGTCTTTTTGCGGAGTTCGATAATTTCAGAAAGCGCACTATAAAGGAGCGTGCTGATTTAATTTCTAGCTCTACAGCTGATGTGTTGAAAGATATGCTCCCAGTTATTGATGACTTCGATCGTGCTGTGAAGGCAAATGAAAGTGTAGATGATATTGCAGTGGTGAAGGAGGGTTTCGTTTTGATACACAGCAAGTTTTATAAAAAGCTTGAATCAAAAGGATTGAAGCCAATTGATGCTCAAGGAAAGCCATTTGATACAGATTTTCATGAAGCGATTACATCTTTTCCAGCGCCAAGTGAGGATATGAAAGGCAAAGTAGTAGATGAGGTGGAGAAGGGATATTTATTGAATGATAAAGTATTGAGATTTTCGAAAGTGGTAATTGGTCAATAATAGACCCTATACATTATGGCAAAGAGAGATTATTATGACGTATTAGGCCTTTCTAAAGGTGCATCCGAAGCGGATATTAAGAAGGCATACCGTCAGATGGCAATCAAGTACCACCCTGATAAAAATCCGGGTAATGCTGAAGCCGAGGATAAGTTCAAGGAAGCTGCTGAGGCCTATGATATATTGAGCAATGCAGAGAAGCGCCAACGCTATGATCAATTTGGTCATGCGGGAATGGGCGGCGGTGGCGGTGGCTACGGCGGTGGTAATATGAATATGGACGATATCTTCTCTCAGTTTGGAGATATTTTCGGCAGTGCATTCGGAGGCGGCGGTTTCGGCGGTGGTGGATTCGGTGGTGGAAATGCAGGTGGACGAAGAGTGAAGGGTTCAAACCTTCGCATTAAAGTAAAATTGAATTTAGAAGAGATCGCATTCGGAACAACCAAGAAAATTAAGGTTTTCAAATTGGTGAATGCTGATGGAGTGACTTATGATACTTGTACCACTTGCCGTGGATCGGGACAAGTAAGACGTGTTACCAATACTATTCTTGGTCAGATGCAGACGTCGAGTACATGTCCTACATGTCATGGCGCAGGTAAATCGATCAAGCAAAAGCCTAAGGATGCAGATGAGCACGGACAAAAGCGTCAGGAAGAAGTAATTGAAATCAATATCCCTGCGGGTGTTGGTGATGGAATGACACTCAATGTAGCTGGGAAAGGAAATGCAGGCCCTTATGGCGGAGTACCTGGAGATTTGTTAGTACAAATCGAAGAGGAGGAGCACACATCTTTAAAGCGTGATGGAAATAATCTTTACTACGATTTGTATGTAAACTTCGCAGATGCCGCATTAGGTGCTACTGCTGAGATTCCATTAGTAAAAGGGAAGGCTCAGATTAAATTGGATGCAGGAACTCAAAGCGGAAAAATATTACGCCTCAAAGGCAAAGGATTGCCTGAGGTAAATGGATATGGAACTGGGGATCTTTTGGTAAATATCAATGTTTGGACCCCGATGAGATTGAATGATGAAGAAAAGAAATTGTTGGAAAAATTGAGGCAGTCGCCCAACTTCCAACCTAGTCCGTCAGGAAAAGACAAGTCATTTTTTCAAAGAGTAAAAGAAATGTTCGGTTAAGCCGAACATTTCTTTTTATATGCATTTGAAATAGTCGAATGGATCAAGACAGTCGTTACACTTGTACAATGCTTTGCAAGCTGTTGTTCCGAATTGAGAAATCAATTGTGTGTTTTTAGATCTGCATCTAGGACAAGAAACATCTCTTACTTTTCCCATTAGAAGGCCTTTGTCTCCGGATGTTTGTTCGGGGGGAGCTATACCTGTTGATCGCAATTTTTCTTTTGCGACATCGGTCATCCAGTCGGTTGTCCACGCGGGAGATAAGACCGTTTTAATATGAAAGTTTCCGATTTTTTTCTCTCGAAGAATTTCTGCAATGTCATCTTCAATCGTTTTCATTGCAGGGCATCCACTATATGTTGGAGTAATGGTTACCTCAACGTTTTCTTCATTGATTTTGACACCTCGAACTATACCCATCTCAACAACATTGATGATTGGGATTTCAGGATCTTCCACCTCTTCAAGGATGGACCATATTTCTTTTTCTGAATACATCATACTTGAAACAATGAGTCAACCAAGAGGTTCAGGATTACCATTTAGCTCCTGGGTATGTCTTCTGAAGAAATTGCATTTCTGCAAGAATAAATCCCATATGCTCAGAGTGTCTACCGATTTTTCCACCTTTATGAAACCAACCATCAGCAGGCATTTCGAGAGTTGCTTCATTTAAAATGGCGGAAATAATATTGTTCCATTCATTTTTTAGAGCAGTATTATCCACACCATAGCCAGCTTCTAATGCAGCTTGATCAATGGCGTCCATCATAAACATTTCGCCGGTGTATTCCCAAAGAAAGTTGATTGCTTTTTGAATACGTGTGTGACTTTCTTCAGTGCCATCACCCATTCGTTTTACCCAATCAGAGCTGTGTTGCCAGTGGTACTTTACTTCTTTTAAAGATTTTTCCGCAAAAGCACTTAAGAATTCATGCTTTGATTTTGAGAGTTCTCTCAAGAAAAGATAGTAGTATGTCGAATAGAAAAACTGACGTGCAATGGTATTTGCATAGTCGCCATTTGGAAGTTCGACGAGAAGAATATTCTTGTATTCAGTTACATCGCGGAGAAAGGCTAATTGATCTTCATCACGGCCTTTTCCTTCAAGTTCGGCTGCGAATTTGAAAAGATTTGTAGCTTGACCTAGTTGATCAAGCGCTGTGTTTGTAAGAGCAATATCCTCTTCGAGCACAGGTCCATGACCACACCACTCGCTGAGTCTTTGTCCAAGAATAAGTGCGTTGTCGGCTAGGCGGACGGTATATTCAAATAATTGATCGTTTGTCATAGCGCTTACATGTGACCGATTTCTGGAGGAATTTCGTAGAAGGTTGGGTGGCGATATACTTTATCGTTTGCTGGATCGAACAGAATTTCTTTTTCGTCAGGAGAAGAAGCGGTGATATCTGAGCTTTTTACCACCCAAAGGCTCACACCCTCCATACGACGTGTGTAAACGTCGCGGGCGTTTTCAATGGCCATTTTAGAATCAGCTGCATGGAGGCTGCCGACGTGCTTATGTGCTAATCCACTTTTACTGCGGATAAATATTTCCCAGAGGGGCCAATCTGCTTTGTTCATTTTCTTAAACTTGTTCTTGAAATAGGAAGCTAATTTATGAAGGTTTGTTCAGCTCTTCTATGATTTTTATTGGTTTAAAAATATTACTATGGAATTGAAAAGCACCTTTCCCGATTTATACGAGGAAAATTTGAGAAAAAAGATTGAGGAAGAGGGAACTATAATGGAAATTCCTGAAGGTGAAATGTTGATGGATATTGGAGGGTTCATAAAGTTTGTTCCATTGGTTTTAGAGGGCTCCTTACGTATCATGCGTGAAGACAAGGAGGGGAATGAACTACTACTTTATTATGTGAGAAAGGGAGAAACATGTGCAATGTCATTGACATGTTGTATGGGAGATGCGCGCAGTAACGTGAGGGCGATAGCGGAAGAGGCAACAACAATAATTGCCATTCCGGTTCGAAACATGGATTTGTGGACCAATCAATATCAATCGTGGAAATCTTTTGTGATGCACACTTATCAAAAGCGATTTGAAGAATTGCTTGCAACGATTGATGGTATAGCCTTTCAGCGTTTGGATGATCGCTTGGAAAAAATGCTAAAGGCAAAGTCAGATACAACTGGCAGCAATACGCTCGTAATTACACACCAAGAATTGGCCACAGAGTTGAATTCATCGAGAGAAGTGATTTCTAGAATTCTGAAGCAAATGGAGCGACGTGGAATGCTCAAGCTAGGCCGCAATAAGATTATACTTTCGAAATAATTTGTAGTGTGTGACACAGGTTACATCTTGCGTGGTTGGAGTGATAGATATTTGTGTAAAAATTAAACAACATGCAATTATCAGATTTACTGAAGACTCCTGGTGCTATAGTCATCGATGTCAGAACACCTGGTGAGTTTACCGCAGGACATGTAGCGGGTTCGATTAACATTCCTTTGAATGAGGTTCCAGCTCGAGTGAGTGAATTTCGCTCCGAAGCTCCTGTTATTCTTTGCTGCCTGAGTGGAAATCGAAGTGGTCAGGCCACCAATTTTCTTCTTTCTAAAGGATTAGAAAATATCTACAACGGAGGTGGTTGGTTGGATGTGAACCATGCATCATCACTATAATTAAAATAAAAAAAAATGTTCGGATTCTTAAAGAAGTTGGTAGGTGGTGAGTCGGTTGATATAAAACAATTGATTGCTGAGGGAGCCAAAATTATTGATGTTAGAACTCCAGGAGAATTTACAGCGGGCCATCTTAAGGGCGCGGTAAATATTCCTCTAGATCAGATTTCATCAAAAATGAAAACACTAAATAAAACACAGACATATATATTGTGCTGTCGAAGTGGGATGCGCAGCGGAAATGCTGCTCGTATAATGAAGTCAGCAGGCTTCGAAAAAGCCTACAATGGCGGTGCATGGACAAACCTTAAATAATTAACTTTATGAAAAATAGATTTGTAATAATGATGGCTCTTGCAATTGGAATGATTTTTTTCAATTCATGTGCAGATGCGCAACAAACTGCTACTGCAGATTTGAAAGCTGCAGAATTTAAAATTGCTGTCGATAAAAAAGTAGGATTGCTTTTGGATATCAGAACAGCTGATGAAGTAAAAACAGGCTATATAGCTGGTGCTAAAAACATCGATTGGTATTCTCCGAATTTTAAAACGGAAGTTGCCAAACTTGACAAGACTAAGCCTGTGTACGTTTATTGTGCGGCTGGAGGAAGAAGCACAAGTGCGCGCGATGTTTTATTGAGTTTGGGTTTCAAAGAAGTACATCAATTAACTGGTGGAATCGGTGCTTGGAAGTCGGCTGGTTATCCATTAGCAAAGTAAAATTATGGAAACAAAAGAGACCTTTGGTAGTATCATAAAAGGTGATAAGCCTGTGATTATCGATTTTTATGCTACATGGTGCGGGCCTTGCCAGTATCAACTGCCGATCATGGATGAAGTGGCAAGTGAACTTGGCAGTGATGTCCGTGTTTTGAAAGTGGATGTAGATAAAAATCAAGCAATCGCATCGCAATTGGAGATTCGCGGAGTGCCAACACTTGTTATTTACCATAAAGGTGAATTGAAGTGGAGAGCTTCAGGAGTGAAGGATAAGGATACATTAGTAGGACTATTGAAACAGCATATTGCATGAGTCAGTATTGGGATCTTTTCTTACGGAGTTTTACAGGCTACGCTTCTTATTTGAAGACGCAGATCATGGAGCCTTCATGGCATAATTATTTTTGGTGGCTTGTAGGATTGTCTCTAGCAGCGTGGCTTATGGAGATTGTTTTTCCTTGGAGAAAAAATCAAGGAGTAGTGAGAAAGGATTTCTGGATGGATGGCTTTTACATGTTTTTCAACTTCTACATCTTTACAGTAATTGGTTACACAGCCATTTCAAATGTGTTCGCAGAGGCTTTCAATGATTTTCTAGGGGTTTTTGGAATTGAAAATTTAGTTGCTCTTAACGTTGCGACATGGCCCACATGGTCAAAGTTTGTCTTGATGTTTGTAGTTGCTGATTTTGTGCAATGGAATATTCACAGACTCCTTCATCGCGTGAATTGGCTTTGGGAATTTCATAAAGTTCATCACAGCGTAGAGGAGATGGGCTTTGCAGCTCATTTGCGTTACCATTGGATGGAAAGCGTTGTTTACAAAACCCTGCAATATATCCCTCTTGCAATGTTAGGTTTTGGATTGACTGATTTTTTCATCGTTCACATTTTTACCATCGCAATAGGACATTTAAATCATAGCAATTTGAATATTTCATGGGGTCCGTTAAAGTATGTTTTCAATTCTCCTAATATGCACATATGGCATCATGCCAAGGAGCTGCCCGAACATCCGTTCGGAGCGAATTTTGGATTGAGTCTAAGTGTATGGGATTATTTGTTCAATACCGTCTATTGGCCGAAATCAGGAAGGGATGTGAAGTTGGGTTTTGAGGGAATAGAAGAGTTTCCAAAGGATTTTATTGGACAAATAACTTATCCGTTAAGCAAGAAAAAAGGTTGAGCAATGCTCAACCTTTATATTTTTTGTCTAATAAAAATCTTAACTAGCAATACTGTTTTCAGTAGTGTTTTTAGCGGCTTGCTTCGCAGCGTATGCATTTGCTGCTTCTCTTACCCACTCTCCCTCAGCATAAGCTTTACGACGAGTTTCAACACGTTCTTTATTGCAAGGTCCGTTTCCTTTTACTACCTCATTGAACTCGGTCCAATCGATTTCACCGAAATCGTAATGACCTCTTGATTCATTCCATTTCAAATCTGGATCTGGAATAGTAAGGCCTAAATATTCTGCTTGAGGAACAGTCATGTCAACAAACTTTTGACGAAGCTCGTCATTGCTGTGACGCTTAATTCTCCACGCCATGTTTTGTGAGCTGTGAGCGGAAGCTGAATCTGAAGGGCCGAACATCATCAATGATGGCCACCACCAGCGGTTAAATGCATCTTGAGCCATTTTCTTTTGCTCCGCAGAACCTTTTGATAGTGAAATCATGATTTCATATCCTTGGCGTTGGTGGAAGCTTTCTTCTTTGCAGATACGAATCATCGCTCTGCTGTAAGGGCCGTATGAAGTTCTTTGTAAAGAAACTTGATTCACAATAGCCGCTCCATCTACCAACCATCCGATTGCTCCGATATCTGCCCAAGAAAGTGTTGGGTAGTTGAAAATACTAGAGTACTTCGCTTTTCCGGTGTTCAATTCCTCGATTAATTGATCGCGGTTGACTCCGAGCGTTTCAGCAGCACTATATAGATAAAGACCATGACCCGCCTCATCTTGAACTTTAGCTAAAAGAATAGTCTTGCGACGAAGAGATGGAGCGCGGGTAATCCAATTGCCCTCTGGTAGCATACCCACTACTTCGCTGTGCGCATGCTGCGCGATTTGGCGAATCAATGTTTTACGGTAGCCATCTGGCATCCAATCTTTCGCTTCTATTTTATTTTCAGCCTCAACGTATTGCTGAAATTTCTCATGTAGGACTGTATTTTCCATGTTACGAAGGTATAAAACCAAAACAAGATTAGGAAAACTATTGTTCAACTAAACAAGAAAACCTCTGATTTCTGTCATTTGACGAATTTAAGACGGTCTTGTTTCTACATTTGCCCTCACTAAACAACGACATGAGACCTAAATTTCATACCCTTAAGATAAGTGATGTAAGACGCGAGACATTGGATTGTGTGAGCGTAGCATTTGAAGTGCCATCTGAATTGCAGGAAAATTACAAGTTCCAACAAGGTCAGTATTTGACACTTCGTGAAACGATTGGTGGCGAAGATATTCGCCGTTCTTACTCCATTTGCAGCGGTATTCATGATAATGAATTACGCGTTGCTATCAAGAAAGTGGATGGAGGTACCTTCAGTTCATGGGCAAATGAAAATTTGAGTGTCGGTCAAGAAATGCAAGTGATGACCCCCATGGGGCACTTTACTTCTGAACTGAGCGAAACGAATGCAAAGAATTATTTATTAGTTGCAGCAGGAAGCGGAATTACTCCTGTCATGTCGATCGCTAAAAGTGTTTTGAAGACTGAGCCAAAAAGCACGGTGACTTTGATTTATGGAAATCGTTGGTTTAACACCATCATTTTCCGCGATGAATTGGAGGACATGAAGGATCGCTACCTCGGCAAATTCCGTGTGTTTCATGTTTTGAGCGGCGAGCCAAATGATATTCAATTATTCTATGGTCGTATTGATGCGGAGAAATGTGATGGGTTTGGCAAGCACTTCATCGATATGGAAAATATTAACGAAGTATTTGTATGCGGTCCTGAGCCTATGATTCGTGCTGTTAGTGACCATATGAAAACAGTTGGCTTGCCTGCTGAAAATATACACTTCGAATTGTTTGCAAGCCCGGGTCAAATAAGTACAGCTGAGAAAAAAGTTGAGCCTGCAAAAACAGCAGCAACGGACGAGGTAAGCAATGTGTCCGTTGTGTTCGATGGCCAGCAGCTAGATTTCGTGATGCCTATGAATGGTATGTCGATTTTGGATGCTGCTCAACGCCATGGAATGGATATTCCCTTCTCATGTAAAGGTGGAATGTGCTGCACTTGTCGTGCAAAGCTGGAAGAGGGTGAAGCTCCAATGGATGTAAACTATGCTCTAGAGCCAGGTGAAGTGGAGAATGGTTTTATTCTCACTTGCCAAGCAAAGCCAAAGAGTAAGCGAGTAGTGGTAAACTTTGATGTACACTAGTACTACAAAAGTTCGCTCAGCTCAAGCCATCGAAGCGATTTAGCATCAAGCTCCTCTACTACTTTTCCAAGTTGATCCGACACTGCCATTAGTTCGTTGTGTTGATCAAGCACTTGTGAAAGTTTTTCTTCTAATTCTTTCTTCTTTTTTTCAAGAACAGGAATTTCTTTTTCGAGTTGATCGAATTCGAATTTATCCTTGTAAGAAATTTTTGTTTTTGCTTTTGATGCTTCTTCTTTTACAGCAGAAGCAGCAATTTCTTTTGCTTGCACACGATCTTTTTCTGCCTTTGCCATTTCATCCATGGTGGCGCGGAAGGTAGAGTAGCTTCCAAAAATATCACGAACGTTGCCATGACCGTCTAGCACGAAAACGTGATCTACTAGCTTGTCCAAGAAATATCGGTCGTGACTAACAATTATTAAACAACCAGGGTAGTGCTGTAAATATTCTTCCAATGCACTTAGCGTAAATACATCCAGGTCATTGGTTGGCTCATCTAGGATCATGAAGTTGGGGTTCTTCATCAATAACAAGAGAAGTTGAAGTCTCTTTTTTTCTCCACCGCTGAGTTTCTCTATGTAATTAAAATGCGTGTGTTTTGGAAAAAGAAAACGCTCAAGCATTTGTGCGGCAGTGATTGTTTTTCCTTTTTTCAAAGGAATATATTCTGCCACTTCTCTCACTGCTTCAATAACACGTTGGCCATCCTTAAGAGGGATGCCGGTCTGACTGTAGTAGCCGTAAACAACGGTTTCCCCGACGATTACTTTTCCGCCATCGGGTTCAATTTGTTGTGTTAGAAGATTGAGAAAAGTTGATTTGCCTGTTCCGTTTCTTCCAACCAATCCTACTTTTTCACCGGTCTTAAATACGTAGTCAAATCCGTTTATGATATTTGTTTCTCCGTAAGATTTTTTTACGCGGTGAAGCTCGACAATTTTACTTCCCAAACGACTGATGTTGATCTCTAATTCTAGTGCGTCGGGATCAGTATTTTTTCTAACTTTTTCTTTTAATTCTTCGAAACTATCCAAACGACTTTTACTTTTTGTCGTTCTCGCTTTTGGCATTTTACGCGCCCATTCTAATTCTCTTTTGAAAAGATTCATTGCCTTTTCACGAGAGCTTTCTTCGAGGGTTTCACGTTCTGCTTTTTTCTCTAGATAATAAGAGAAGTTTCCTTTGTATTTGTAGATCTGTTTGTTCTCTAGTTCAAGAATTTCATCAGTGATATTTTCCAAAAAGTAACGATCGTGGGTGATCATGAAAATGGTCATATTCGATCTATTCAGAAATTCCTCAAGCCATTCGATCATGTCAAGATCGAGGTGGTTGGTGGGCTCATCGAGGAAAACAAGATCTGGTTCTTCTATGAGCACTTTGGCCAATGCGATTCTTCGTTTTTGTCCCCCCGATAATTGTCCGACGACTTTTTCAAGATCATGAATTTCGAGTCCCCCTAGAATTTGTTTTGCCTTCGCTTCATAGTCCCAAGCTCCTGTTTGGTCCATTTGGTCATGCGCACGATGCAATGCATCATTGTCATTTTCCAAAAGTGCTTTTTCATAAGCCGCTATTGCGCGGGTCATTGGATTTTTAGCGATGAAAATATTTTCAAGAATGGTCAAATTATCATCTAAGCCATGCTCTTGAGCTAGAAAACCTATGCGTACTTCTCTGTTGTAGCTAATGATTCCGCCATCAGGTGTATCAAGGCCTACCAGGATTTTAAAGAGGGATGATTTTCCGGCACCATTGCGCGCAACGAGTGCAACTTTTTGACCTTTTTCAATTCCAAAATTCAGATCTTCAAATAGAATTTGATCTCCGTAAGATTTTGAAATATGCTCAACTGATAAATAATTCATGGGGTGCAAAGATAGCACTGCATTTCCTCCGATATTGGCTCACTGAAATTTATAGCAATAGAATATGACGAATTCTTTGACTTGGAGCCTTGTATCTTGGAACGAATTAGACAAATTGGATCTCTATTACGCCCTTCAGTTGCGGGCAGAGGTATTTGTATTGGAACAAACATGTCCCTACCAAGATGTTGACGGCAAGGATCAAAAGTCGCATCACCTATTTGCGAAAGACTCAACGGGAAGAATGTTAGCTTATGCAAGATTAGTGGCACCTGGAGTGAGTTATGATGAAATGTCTATCGGCAGAGTTGTCACTCATTCTTCGGTGAGAAGAACTGGAGTAGGGGTAACGTTGATGGAAAAAGCGATTGAGGGATTACACTTGATTCATGGGGAAAAACTGATTCGAATTTCAGCACAAGAATACCTTCAGAAATTTTATGAGAATCTTGGTTTTACAAAAGTGAGTGAGGCCTATCTAGAAGACGATATACCTCACATCGAAATGACTTTGAGTAAAACAAATTAAATTGGCAGTATGGAACAAAGCAGAATGGAAAGATGGAATGAATTGGAAGCGGCTAAAAATGCGGCAATGTCAATTCTATCAGCGAGCACTGAGACACAGCGAAATTATAAACCTTCAGCAGAATCATGGAGTATGATTCAAGTCATCCAACATATCCTTTTCAGCGAAGGAGGAACGCTCGGCTACATGATAAAAAAAACATCCAGTGGATGGGAGGTTTTGGATCGAGTAGGGGAAGAACAAATTGCAAATGGGTCACTTCTAGTGAATCGTTTAGCAAGTGGTGAAAAATATAAAGCGCCGGCAGTATTACCTGAACCGGACGGAGAAGAGAATTTAGAATCTTTAGAAAAAAGATGGAATTCATTGAGAGAAAAGTACGCTCAGTTTTTGAACCAACTTCCAATTGAATTCAATGATAGATTGGTTTTCAAACAGCCAGCAGCAGGCATGTTGACATTGGATTATGCCTTGGATTTTTTAGCAGAACATATCAAGCATCATTTACCACAACTAGAAGCTTTAAAGTCTAGTCAATCTGCAGTATGAGTTGGAGATCCTACATATCAACAGATAATGGGCATTACAATTTTTGTATGCTCATTGCTTTTTTAATTCCATTGCACAAGAAATATGTGCCGGGTTTTTTAGGTCTATTTTTGTTGTACGCTATATACTATGCCATCAAGCGTAGGCGGTGGTATTTTGAAAAATCTACGTCACATTTCTTAATCCCAGTTGCGCTTTATGGAATGATGGCTTTGGGCTTGAGTGCAGCTATGGATGAGGCTTCTGCTCTGAAAGAATTGGAGTATAAAGCAAGTATGTTGCTATTTCCAATGCTTGCGATTTTAACTCCGAAGTTTTCAATTAAAGAAGCCCAACAAATACTACATTCTTTTGTGATTGGATGTTTAGTGTTTATGCTTTTTGCTATCGGCTATGGGATTTATCGTGCTGCCATTTTTGATTCTCGGGAATACTTGACCTATTCTAAATTGGGTATTTATTTTCACCCTACATACATGGCCATGTATCAGAGCTTGACCTTATTGGTATTGCTAATGCGGGGCATGAAGATGAACTTTTTATTTAGAAAAAAATGGTTGCATTGGTCTTTGACAATGCTAGTTATCTTGTTCATTGTTATGTTGGCTTCAAAGGCAGGCTTAATTTCTGCTGGTATCTCCATTTTATGGGCATTATTTGTTTCGGTTCGAAGAGGTATTATACACCGACATGCCATCGCTGTTTGCTTTGCATCACTGGTCTTGTTAGTAGGGCTCACTTTCACCTTGCCTCTCACTGCTCAACGTGTGGAGAATGCAACGGCAGATGCTGCACAGGCAGCACCAACTGAAGTGGCACATACAAGTACAGAGTTGCGTAAAGTGACTTGGACAGCATCAGTTGATTTGATTAAACACAATCCATTTGGTGTGGGTGTAGGAAATGCCTCTGTTGAAATGAATCGCAGTTACATTCAGATGGGGCAAAATTATGCTGCCGAAAAAAATCTTAATGCGCACAATCAATTTCTTCAAGTGGGTGTTGAACTTGGATGGATTGGCTTGTTGGCATTTGTATTTTTCTTAATCATTCATACGATAAAGGCCATTCGATCGAGAAGCTATTTTTATCAAGCATTGATTGGATTATCGATGCTCAATTTTCTATTCGAATCATTTCTAGAAGTCCAAGCAGGTGTGGTCTTTTTCTACTTCCTTTTGATGATTTTTGATAGAATTGATTACAACACAAGTGAAACTATCTGGATTTGAGTGAATTAACACGTTTTTCACACCTATAAAAGCAACCAACTAAAAGCGTACCTTTGCAACACCTTAAAAAGGATATAACGCATGTCACAAATAGAGTTGCTACTGCCTAAAATGGGCGAGAGTGTGGCCGAAGCCACTATCATAAAATGGGTAAAAAAGGAAGGTGATGCAGTGAAGGCCGATGAGCCTATCATTGAAATCGCTACTGACAAGGTCGATAGCGAGGTTCCGTCACCAGAAGATGGTGTGCTACTAAAATGTCTTGTAAAAGAAGGCGATGTAGTGCAAGTAGGTCAGCCAATTGCTTTGATCGGCGTTGGTGCTGGCGCTTCTGCAGCTCCTGTTGCTGCTGCACCTGCACCTGTTGCTGCAGCCTCTCCTGAGTTGACTGCGAATACTGCGCACATTGCGGCAGCTGCATTAGCTGAGCCAATGGCGGTAGAAGTATTGAAAAATGGTCCTTCTGGGAAATTCTATTCTCCACTTGTTAGAACAATTGCAAAGACAGAGGGAGTGAGCATGACAGAACTTGAAATGATCCAAGGGTCTGGTCAGGGTGGTCGTGTTACAAAATCTGATATTCTTGAATTTATAGATAAAAAACAGAATGGTGTTGTTGCCGCTCCTGCCGCTAAAGTAGAAGCTCCAAGCACACCAGCTGTTGCTGCACCTGCAGCTAGCGCACCAGCGCCAGCACCAAAAGCAGCTGGTCATAAGCCTGCTATCTCTATTGGCGCTAACGATGAAATCGTTGAGATGGATCGTATGAGAAAGTTGATCGCTGATCACATGGTGATGAGTGTTCAAACTTCGCCGCACGTAACAAGTTATGTCGAGGCTGATGTTACCAATATCGTTATGTGGAGAGAGAAAGTGAAGAAAGCTTTCGAACAGAAGCATAAAACCAAGTTGACATTTACACCGTTATTTATCGAAGCGGTGGCAAGAGCGATCAAGGATTTCCCGAATATCAACGTTTCTGTGGATGATACAAAAATCATCATGCGCAGAGACATCAATATCGGAATGGCTGCGGCACTTCCAAGCGGAAACTTAATTGTTCCTGTTATTAAAAATGCAGATCAGTTGAATTTGGTTGGATTAGCAAGTAAGGTAAATGATTTAGCTGACCGCGCTAGAGCGAATAAACTCACTCCGGACGAAATTCAAGGCGGAACTTATACGCTTACCAATGTGGGTACTTTTGGTAATGTGATGGGTACTCCTATCATTAATCAACCACAAGTAGCAATTATGGCTGTAGGAGCTATTCGTAAGAAGCCTGCAGTGATTGAAACACCTTATGGTGACACCTTGGGCATTCGTCACATGATGTTCCTTTCTCATAGCTACGATCATCGTGTTGTTGACGGCGCATTGGGTGGAAGTTTCGTGAGAAGAGTTGCAGATTATCTAGAGTCATTTGATGTCAATCGAGAGATATAATTAGGAAAAATATTTAAACCTGGCTAAATGAAACGTATAGTTGGTTTGTCATTATTGTTGTTAAGTGTGATGATGTCATTCGCCACATCTATTCCTCCCAAGGATCGTGGTGATTTCACACAACGCTTTTATGAAGCGAATAAGCTCATGGAAGAGAATCTTTGGGTGCAGGCCATCAAGGAATGGCAGCAGATTCTTGAAGACGATCCAAATAATGCAAACGTCAACTACAAGTTGGGTTTTAGTTATTTGCAGACTGCAACAAATAAGAAGGAAGCTCTATCTTACTTGGAGGTTGCTGTATCAAAAAAGGTTTCTAAAAACTACGATCCTTTCGATCCAATGGAAAGAAAAGCTCCAGTTGATGCACTTTATTATTTGGCGGTCGCTCAGCATTTGAATTACCAATTGGATGCAGCTACTGAATCATTTTCCAAACTTCAAAAATCTTTAAGTAAGAAGCATCGCTTATCTGCCTTGGCATCGCAAGGATTGGCGCAGTGTGAGGAAGCTCGCCGACAAATGGCTAATCCAAAGAACTATGTCATTACGAACTTGGGCCCTGTGGTAAACGGTCCTGAGAATGATTTCAGCCCTGTGCTTGCATTGGATGAGAGCTCTGTCTTTTTTACGAGTAGAAGACTTCGTCCTGACTCTACAAATAGTAGAATCGTAAATGCTGAGACAGGAGAATTTAAAGACGATATTTATGCATCTTATAAAACAGATGAGGGAGAGTGGGGTGCACCTGAACTTCTAAACTTGAACTCTGATGATCATGATGCATCAATCAGCGTATCACCGGATGGACAAACGCTTTTCATTTATCGAGACAGTTTGGGAGATGGACGAGTGTTGTATAGTAAGCTGATCGGTGAAATTTGGAGCGACCCGGCAAAGTTGGGTTCGGATATCAATACACCTACTACGTGGGAAACACACGTAACGATTTCTGCAGACGAGTCAACGCTTTACTTTGTTTCAGATCGTCCAGGTGGATTGGGCGGAAGAGATATTTATCGCTGTGTGAAATTACCTGATGGAAATTGGAGTAGAGCTCTGAACTGTGGCCCAACTTTAAATACTGCTTTAGATGAAGATTCTCCATTCCTAACTCCAGATGGAAAAGGAATGTACTTCGCATCACAGGGGCACAACAGTATTGGTGGCTTTGACTTATTCTATACAAAGCAAGGAGCAGATGGAGAATGGGGCAAGCCAGAAACAATGGGTTATCCTTTGAACTCTGTTGATGACGACGTTTTCTTCCAGCCAATGGCAGATGGAAAGCGTGCGTATTATTCTTCGGAGCGTGATGGTGGATATGGTAAAAAAGATATCTACCTTATTGAGTTACCAGAATCTGATAATGCAACAAGACTTGCAGTATTGAAAGGATTTATTATTGGTGAAGAAGGTCAAGAACTTCCAGATGATTTGAAAATTGTAGTTACTAATAACAAGACTGGAGAGGTGATGGAGTATCGTCCAAGAAAGCGTGACGGTGGATATTTAGCAATCTTGAATCCATGTACCGGATATCACATTGACTATTTCAAAGGCAAAGAAAAGATCAAGCAAGATGACATTAATGTTCCTTGCGAAAGCAACTTCCTTGAGTTAGAAAGAGAGGTTTACTTGATTCCAGTGGCATTGGGTAAAAATGAGCCTGTGAAGCCTGTAGAGCCAAAGGTTGAGCCTAAGAAAGAAGAGCCAGTTGTAGTGGTGAAGCCAATTGAAGAGAAGAAAAACTTGGAATATGACCCAAAGAATCCAGTAAAAACACAATTCATCGAATCACTTGGATATGCTGAGTTCTCGCGTTATTTCGTTTATGATTCAAAAGATTTCGGAGCGAAAGAAGTGAAGTTCCAGCAGTTTGTGAAGGATATTCAGAAGATTCTTTATGATAAAGGAAAAGTAACTATCAGCGTAGAGGCAAGTGCATCTCGTGTGCCGTCTTCAAAGTTTAAGAACAACGAAGAGCTCGCACAGTGGAGAGCTAAGGCTGCAGAAGATATGATAGCAGGAGAATTGGAAAAATTAGGGTACAAGAGAGAAGAAAACTTTACCTTTGTAAAAGCAATAGCCTTGGTTCAAGGAAAGGTGTATGAGAAAGATGCTCAAGAGAATAAATCTATTTACGAGCAATTCCAATATATCAAGATTAAAGTAGAAGGATAAAATAACTTTTGTAAGGAAGTTATTACTTAAATAACGATCAATAAGTCGAAAGCCTCGGAGACTCCCCTCCGAGGCTTTCTTTTGCTACCCTCTTTCCCGAAATGAATCGGGATTACTACTCTGTGTGCAATGAACGACTAGAGCTACAGAATATTATAGTGGGACGAATTATTCTATAAAATTGAATGAAAGTTGATTTTATCAAAGTACGTTTGTAAACAATACAGATATCTATGAAATTGAATTTGAAAAAGCCATTGGCTTTCTTTGACTTAGAGACTACGGGGACGGATGTAGCGAAGGACAGAATTGTTGAAATTGCCATAGTAAAAATTATGCCCGATGGATCAGTGCGCACTTGGCCTGCGCAGAGTGGACCTGAGAATCGTTTTCTCATTAATCCACAAATGCCGATTCCAATCGAGTCTTCAATGGTTCATGGAATCTATGATCAGGATGTAGTGGCCGCACCGACATTCGAACAGACATCGAGCAAGCTCTTTCAGTTTTTGATGGATTGTGATCTGGGAGGGTTTAACAGCAATAAATTTGATATTCCACTTCTTGCAGAAGAGTTTTTGAGAGTGGGTGTTGACTTCTCTTTGGAAGGAAGAAATTTGATTGATGTTCAGATTTTATTCCACATGATGGAGCCGCGCACATTGAAAGCTGCTTACAAATTCTATTGTGACAAATCTTTGGAGGGTGCTCATGAGGCGTTGCCCGATGCAATGGCTACCAAGGAGGTGTTTGAAGCAATGCTCGTCAGATATGCAGGAGTGCAGATGGAAGATAAGGCGGGCAATCTTTATGAGCCTGTAGTTAACGATATGGACAAGATTCATTCATTCACTGAGCGCAAAAAGAAGGCAGATCTCGCGGGCCATATTATTTATTCTGATCAGGGTGATATTATTTTCAATTTTGGGAAATACAAGGGCAGTAAAGTGATGGATGTGCTTATCAAAGATCCGGGATACTACAGTTGGATGCAGAATGCAGATTTTCCTTTGTACACCAAAAAAGTACTGACTGATATTAGGAATGGTGATCTGAAATGAGTAAAAAGCACATTACGGTTTTAGTTTCAAATGATCTTGAATTTGATCAACGCGTTGCTAAAGTTTGTGCGACATTAGAAGATATTGGATTTGATATAACCCTTGTGGGCAGGATGCTTCCGACGAGTAAGGGGGTTAACAGGTCTTATGAAATCAAACGATTTTCATTGTTCTTTCAACGTGGAATGTTCTTTTATGCAGCCCTGAATCTTCGTTTGTTTTTTTATCTCTTGTTCAAGAAGACCGATGTCATTTTATCAAATGATTTAGATACACTTTTACCCGCATTCCTCATTTCAAAATGGAGAAGAAAGCAATTAGTATATGATAGCCATGAGTATTTTACCGAGGCCGAGGGGCTTACGGGTCGTGGGATTCAGAAATCGGTGTGGCTTTTTATAGAAAAGAATATTTTTCCAAAACTCAAGAATGTCATTACAGTCAACGATAGCATTGCGTCTATTTATAAAGAAAAATACAGGGTTCCGGTAAAGGTTGTGAGAAATATTCCCATCCTAAAAGATGCTCCAGTCAAGTCTTTCAGAGAGGAGTTGAATTTACCTACAGATAAAAAAATTATTTTGCTGCAAGGTGCATTTATTGATCCGGATCGCGGAGGAAAGGAGGCATTGGATGCTATGCAATATTTGGATGATGTACTATTACTCATCATCGGATCAGGGAGAGAAATGCCCTTGCTTCAGGAAATGGCATTAACAGATACTTACAAGGATAAGGTCAAGATTCTTCCGAAAATGCCATTTGAAGAACTGAGAAAGTACACAATGAGTTGTGATCTGGGCCTAACGCTAGACAAGCCTTTACACCTCAACTATACGCTATCACTTCCCAATAAATTGTTTGATTACATCCATTGTGAAATTCCTGTTCTTGGCTCAAATCTACCCGAGATTCGAAATATCATTCAGACATATAATGTGGGATGGTTGGTAGAAGAGGTGACTGGAAAAGCGATTGCGGATGCGGCACTCCAAGCACTGAATGATCCATTATATTCAGAAAAAAAATCTGCTTGTAAAATCGCGAAAGAGAAGCTGAATTGGCAAAAAGAAGCAGAGGTGCTTCGAGAGATTTATCTTCCTATTTTCAAAAGTTGAGGTAGCGCTTCCGCATGTATTTCAATGGAATCAAAAGTCGATTAACGGTGAGCCAAAAGAATTTGAGTCTGTGCTTCTTTAATCTTAATTCTTCTTGGTAAAGCTCTTTTGTAAATCTCTTCGATAGTCCTTGTGCCTCGCAGATGGCAATGGTTGCGTGAATTTGGACTGATGATATTTTTTCTTGAAAAAGTCGTAAGTGGAAATCGTAATCTCCTAGAATTTTGTAATCATCATTGAATTTATTTTTTAAAAAAAGAGAATGATGATAGAAGCAGCCTTGTTGATGAAGCGTATTTTTTAAATAAATAGAAGTATCAAATTTTGATAGGTGAATTGCCGGCACGGCATTATGCTGCCTACCTACATTTTCAACGTTGCCAAAAATCAATAAAGGTGACGAACCCTTTATTGTTTCTTGAATATTACCTAGAGTATTGTTTGAATACAGTTTATCGTCTGAACCTAGCACGTAGATGTATTCGCCAGTTGCTAGTTCGATTCCTTTATTTATTGCATCGTAAACTCCGCGATCTTTTTCACTTACTACTTTTTTAACGTCGCTTCCATAGGCGCTGACAATTTCAAGCGTTCTGTCGTTTGAAAGACCGTCTATTATAATGATTTCGTAGCTTTCTGAAGATTGGGCTAGAATAGAATCAATACAGGCGCTAATCGTTTTTTCAGAACAATAACTTGGAATTATAATGCTGAAAAAGACGTTTCGCATTAGATGTGAGCGAATGAATGATCGTTGGACTCTACAATTGATTTTTCGTTGCAAACAAGGATGCGGCTACTGAATTTTTGCATTGTGCCGTAGTCGTGCGATGCCATAAGCACTGTTGTACCTGATTTGCTGATGGCAAGAAGTAAGTTTAAAATTTCGAGACTCGTTTGTGGGTCGAGATTACCCGTAGGCTCATCTGCAAGGATGAGATGCGGCGTGTTGAGTAAAGCTCTTGCGATAGCCACACGTTGTTGTTCTCCTCCGCTCAATTCATGTGGTAATTTCGATTCTTTTCCCTCGAGCTGCACAAGTTCAAGCACGCTTTCCATTCTGCTGTTAATGGCCTTCTTATCATTCCAGCCAGTAGCACGAAGAACAAACTCTAGATTGTCTTGAATGTTTCTGTCCGTCAGCAATTCGAAATCTTGGAATACGATACCCAACTTTCTTCGCAGATAAGGGATTTGCGAGCGCTTTAGGTTGTTGAGCTCATAACCGCAACAGATGCCAGTGCCTTTGTACAGAGGGAGCTCACCATAAAGGCATTTGAGAAGACTACTTTTTCCACTACCCGTTTTTCCAATCAGGTATATGAATTCTCCGTTCTCAACTTCAAGATTTACGTCTTCAAGGACAACATTGCCGCCTTGCTGTACGCTTACATTCTCAAGCTTTATAACGATTTCTGACTCTAACATGTGACATCGAATTAGTAGAACGAAAGTACTAACCCGATAAAACAGAATTTATTCTGTCCTATTTTGTTTTCAACAGACCTTAATTGAAGTAGAGCTTGAGTCCTAGGATATCACGATAGATATTATTGACACCGATGGAATAGGTGTCATTTTCTTCTTTTTTCAAAACATCAATGAAACCATAGCTGTAGACTAGTTCGACCCGCATTTTATTCTTCCCAGCGGGAATCACATAGGATATTCCGACATCTCCGTTAAAAGCGAAGTTGGCGGTTTTGGGGTGAATGCTGCTGAATTGATCTGAATTGAAGATAGGTCGTGCGCCAATCATAAAGCTTGGCCAATTCTTCCTTTCTGGATGATACATGAGTGACACAGGGAGGTCAATGGTCAATGGAAAAATATACCCCTCTTCATCATTAAAGCGTTCTACGTCATATTTGATATGTGCAAGTGCCAAGTTCGCTTCCACTGCTGGGCGCAAGGTCCATTTACTCCAAGAATATTCATAGAAAATTGCAGCCGAAACTCCAGTTTTATTTACTGGTTCTGATTTCACAATTTTATTTGAATTGGGAATGAATTTCGCTTCGGTTTCTGCACGTAGCATCCCATAGATTAATCCCATTGATAGTCCGAAACCATTAGCTACTGCTTTCTTTGGCTTTTTTACTTTTTTCACTTTAGTAGAGTCTACAGCAAGCGTGTCTTGTGCTAAAGATGCAAGACTTATCATTAAAACGGCAAGTAGTAAGAGTAATTTCTTCATGGTAAAAAGTAAAGGCTGTCGGTGGGACAGCCTTTACAAAAGTATGAATATTTAGATACTATTAATTCGTCTTGAATACAGCATCATCCAATTTTGGATTTATGATGATGTCACTCACTTGAATGCTGAATTCTTGAGCGCCCATCAATTGCTTTTGAGACACAGGGAATTTAACCCCATTGAATTCTTTGTACTCAAGGAATGTTGTTTCAACTGTTACTACTTCTTCACCGTCTTTGTTCACAGAAATTGATTTTACTTTCAATCCGCTGTTCACATCATAGTATTCGGTTGTTACATCGCCGTTAGCATCCTTTCTTTCGATTACATAGGCATCTTTTCCATCCACTGCACCGATTCCTTTTAAAGTCGCAGTAATGTTATATTTAGGGTAATTGATTTCAAAAAGCATGTCTAATTGTTGACGAGCTTCTGCAAGCTCATCTTCGCTCATGTCTGCCTTCTGCCCCATTTGTGAACTTACACCTTTAGTTCCATCAAAAACTTGCTTCATCATTTCCATGCCATTCATTTGAATAGTCATTGCGATTTTAGCATTGTCTTTTACTTTGATGTTCATGTCAAGTCCCATTGGGCCCATCAAATATTTACCTTGCTGTTCGTAAGATTTGATTGCTAGGATTTTATCCTTTCCTCCAATTGCAGTGATATAGTTGTTTAAAACTGTTTCTGAGGTTACTCCTGCTGGAGCAGCCTTTAGATCTACAAATACAGATCCGTCAGGATTATACATGTCTACTTTTCCTGATGCGGCAAACACATTCAGTTTCTCTGCAATTTCTTTGTTACCAACTACAGTTATGTAGCAGTTCTTTGGACGAATGATTTTCTTCGCTAGTGCTTGTACGTCTGCTGCAGTAATTGCATTCAACTTCTGAAGGTACGTCTCATAATAGTCTTTTGGAAGACCATATTTCTCGATGTTGTAAGCAAAATTTGCAATTGTCTGTGGACGCTCTAATGATCGAGCAAAGCTACCTGTCATGATGTTTTTTACAACACTCAATGTGCTATCGGCAACTGGTTCGTTGACCATGCGTTCCATTTCATAAATGAACTGTACGATAGCGCTATCCGTTACTTCGTTTCTAACACTAGCTCCTGCGCTGAAAGAACCAACAAATTCATCAGCGTCGATAGAAGAGTAAGCACCATAAGTGTAAGCTTTGTCTTCACGAAGATTTTGCATTAAACGTGCTTGGAATCCGCTTCCACCTAAGATATTGTTCAATACGTTTGCAGTAATTGCCTCTTGTGTACCAGGCTTCAATTGAATCGGATACGTTACATCAATAACGCTCTGAACAGCGCCAGGAACAGGAACGAACGCCACTTGATTAGCAGATGGTTCAGCAGGTGTCTTGTATTTCACTCCTACAACGTTTCCTTTTGCCCAAGTGCCGAAGTACTTTTGAGCTTGTGTCTTTGCTTCTTCAGGAGAGATGTCACCTACAATTACTAAATAAGACACGTTTGGCTTAACATACTTATTGTAGAAACCAACAAGATCATCGCGCTTGATTGCATTGATTGTTTCTTCTGTTTGAAGTTCACCATATGGGTGATCTTTTCCGTACTTAACAACATTACCAATTTTTGAGCTGATAGAATTAGGATCGGTTTTCTCACTTGCAAGACCAGAAAGTGTTTGCTTGATAGTTTTTTGTAGTTCTTCTTCTGGGAACGTTGGGTTCATAAGAACGTCTGACATCAAAGCAAGGAATTGCTCGCTGTGTTTTTTCAAACAACCGCCATAAACACCAGATGATGAAGTGCTAAGGTCTGCTCCGATGTAATCAATCTTCTCATCAATTTGTGCTTTAGAATAGGTCTTTGTACCTGCGCTCATAAGACCGCCGGCCATCTGCACATAACCTGCATTCGATCCTTCCAAAATTGGATCGATGTCGAAGTTTACAGAATAAGATACTCGAGGTAATTTATGATTTTCTACAACGATTACCTTAAGACCGTTATCCAATGTGAACAATTGATATTGTCCAATTTGAATTTTTGGTGCAGGACCCGCAGGAGGAACGATTGAACGATCCACTTGAGTTGCCTTACATGCAGCAAATGTCATGGCCACCGCTGCTAATAATATATAGAGGATATTTTTCATTTCTTCTTAATTGTAAAGTCAAATATTATTTTGAAAGAGCTGGATCGTTAAGGAAATAAATTACCACTCTATTTTCAGGGATGTAGAATTTCTGTGCTGCCTTAAGAATGTCTTGCTTTGTTACAGCCAAGTATCTTTGAATCTCTGTATTGATCAAATTAGCTTCGCCATAATACATGTGGTAGTTTGCTAAACTTTCAGCAATACCGGCTACTGTAGAGTTGCTCTGAATGAAATTGCTTTCAATTTGGTTGCGAAGTTTTTGAAATTCTTCTTCAGTGATTTCTTCTTTCTTCACTCTTTCAAATTCAGTATTCATTGCATCTTCAACTTGCTTTGGTTCTACACCCATATTAGCAAGGCTATACGCTAGAGTGAGGCCTGGATCTTCGACATTATATGTAAATGCACCGCTGAACAGAGCCACTTGCTTTTCTTCTACCAGTGAACGATTCAAACGTGAGCTTGCACCTTGTGCAAGCAATTGGTTCAACATGTCTACAGCATAGAATTCAGTGGTTCCTTGAGCTGGGATGTGGTATGCTTGAACAATCATCGGAAGCTGATCTTTACCCATAATGGTGTCGCGCACTTCACCTTTATTGATTGGTTCCTTCACTGTTGGGCGAGGAATTTCTTTTGTTCCTTTTGGAATGGTAGAAAAATATTTCTTGATCAATTCTTTTGTCTGCTCGATAGTGATATCACCAGCGATAGAAAGTACTGCGTTATTTGGAACATAGAAGGTCTTGTAAAAGTCTATGAAGTCTTGCTCTTGAGCCGCATTCAAATCTTCCATGCTACCGATGGGAGCCCAGCTGTATGGATGCACATCAAATGCTGCATCAAGCGTAGCACCAAATAGATTTCCGTAAGGCTGATTGTCGATACGCTGACGCTTCTCTTCTTTTACAACCTCGCGTTGCGTTTCAATACCAATTTTTTCAACTTTAGCGTGAAGCATTCTTTCGCTTTCCAACCACAATCCAAGTTCCAGTTGGTTACTTGGTAGAAGTTCGTAGTAGAAGGTACGGTCTTGTGAAGTATTAGCATTTAAGCCACCACCTGCATTTTCAACGAATTTAGAATATTGACCGCGGCCAATGTTTTCAGACCCTTCAAACAAAAGGTGTTCGAAAAAGTGCGCCATACCTGTGCGTCCAACTGTTTCATTCTTTGAACCTACATGGTACATCACTGTAACTGCCACTATTGGAGTTGAGTGGTCTTCGTGAAGAATTACGTGTAGACCATTTTTTAGGTCGTATTCCTCAAACTTGATGTTTTGAGCCGATGCAGAAAGCCCAATTGTGCAGAGGGCAAGCGTCATCAGTTTGGTGGTTGTTTTCATGAATTTTTTTGTAAAAATTAGCGAGCGAATATACTTTTTCTTCCTCGTTTTCAGGACAAAGAAGATATGAATGGTTGAAAGTAGGGGCGAGCGGTTCTACTTCGGGATGTTTTCTCCATCTTTGTCGCAACCAAACAAGACCTTTTTTGACCAATTTATTGGCCTTATGACTTTAGAAATCAATCCTCATCATGAGCTAACCTTAGAGGTTATTGCTCAATTTATAGCCTCCAACGGCAAGCTAGAGCTTTCAACTGAGGCTAAGCACAAAATCACAACATGTCGTACATACCTCGATAAGCACCAAGCACAATCAGAAAGTCCGGTCTATGGCATTAATACGGGTTTTGGCTCGCTTTGTAATACTGTGATTGATGATAATGATTTGGAAAAATTGCAGAAGAACCTGCTTCTATCACACGCATGTGGAATGGGGGAAGAGGTAGATGTTGAAATAGTGCGTCTGATGCTTTTGTTAAAAGTAAAAGGACTCAGCTATGGACACAGCGGGGTTCAGCTTTCAACTGTTGAACGCTTAGTTGATTTTTATAATCAGGGAATATATCCAATTGTTTACTCGCAAGGGTCGCTAGGGGCAAGCGGCGATTTAGCTCCTCTCTCGCACCTATGCCTGCCGCTTTTTGGTGAGGGCGAAGTTTTTTATAAGGGGAAAAAAAGGCCCGCAGCTGAAGTCCTTTCAGAATTGGGTTGGGCCCCTATTCGCTTAAAGAGTAAAGAAGGACTCGCATTGATTAATGGAACACAATTCATGAGCGCATTTGCTGTGCATTGCTTGTTGCAATCGGAAATCATGCTTCGTGGTTGCGAAGTCATTGCTGCGATGTCGCTCGAAGCATACGATGGCCGCCCGGAACCATTTGATGATCTAATCCATATGGTCAGAAATCATACTGGACAAAGAGAAGTAGCTCGTCGTATGCGCGCTATCCTTTCGGATAGTGAACTCATTAATCAACAAAAAGAACACGTTCAAGATCCATATAGCTTCCGTTGTATTCCTCAAGTTCACGGAGCAAGCTGGGATAGTTTCCATCATGCAAAAGATGTTGTGGAAATGGAGATCAATTCGGTTACGGATAATCCAATTATTTTTCCGGATGAACAACGAATCATCAGTGGCGGAAATTTCCATGGTCAACCATTGGCGCTTGTACTAGATCAATTGGCTATTGCTATGGCAGAGATTGGGAGTATTTCAGAACGCCGCACGTATAAATTGATCGGTGGTCAAAGAGGATTGCCTGCCTTCCTTGTTTCGAATCCAGGGTTGAATAGTGGATTCATGATTCCGCAATACACTGCGGCAAGTATTGTTTCTCAAAATAAACAGTTGTGCACTCCCGCAAGTGTTGATACCATTGATAGTAGCAACGGTCAAGAAGATCACGTTTCAATGGGCGCAAATGCTGCAACGAAATGCCTACGTGTAGTACAAAATGTCAGAAGAATTTTATCCATTGAGTTAATGGCCGCTGGCCAAGGTCTTGAGTTTAGAAGACCACTTAAGAGTTCTTCGAAAGTAGAATTACTTCATTCGCGCTTAAGAGAAAACGTTCAACCTACCTCAGAGGATCGCTACATGAGCGAAGATCTAAGAAAGATTGAACGTTCACTTTTTGATTGGCTTACTGCTTAACAAGTCGCTTGGTAACCTTTTGATTACCGAGCTCTATCTCTAAGAAGTAAACACCAGCAGATAATTGACTCACATCTATTTTTTCAAACTGCTTTGATTGGTTAGAGAAAATAGTTTGTCCTTGTGAAGACTTAATAGTCCAGGCATATTCTTGATTTTTATTTTCAAAACCGAATGAAAGTTCGGTTGTCATCGGATTGGGGTAGATGCTCAAAGAATTATTCAATAATTCTTCTATACCCACAATGATATTGAAGACTTCGGTCTGAATTGTACAGCCGTTGTCATCTGTAATGGTCACCGAATGTTCCTCATTAAAAGGAAGAATAACGAGGCCTGTATTCGCTCCAGTTGTCCATTGATAATTGTACGGAGCAGTGCCGCCATTGCCCGATACTTCTACTGTTCCGGCTTGCGCACCTGATTCAATCAGCTGCAAGACTTCATAAGTGAGGGCAGTTGGCTCTGTAATGGTGAATTGCTCTGTGGTTTGGCAAAGTGATTCATCAATTGCAGTGATGCTATAAGTTCCAGCAGCTAACATACCTCCATTGAAAGGCATTTCATTCATCGATAGCGTGATATTACCAGTTCCGCCATTTGCATTCAATGTTACTTCTGTTTCGCCACCATTGCATAAGATAGAATTGAAAGCAAAATTGATATCTACAGGTGTTGGTTCAGTCACTGTTGCAACGTGCGTGATAGTGCATCCTGCCTCATCAGAAATGGTGGCAGTATAAATTCCCGCGCATAGATCAGTTAATACTTCTCCAGTAGTTCCATTATCCCAAGTAATTGTAATTGGAGTAGTTGCATCTATCGAAAATCCTTCGATCGTGCCATTACAATCACCAGCGCATGCAGTAGTTGTCACTATTGATTCAAAGGTGAATCCATCGAGCGCTTCAATATTTGCGATAGTTGTTGCCTCGCAATTATTTGCATCAAGGAACACATAGGTCACTTGCCCAGGATTACTTACTGAAGCTGGAGATAAGTCAGATATATACGGTTGTGTTCCACCGGTAGCTTGGAATACAACCGTGCTATTTCCACCGGTACATGAAATTGGTTCAGCACTCGAAGTGACTAGAAATGGTTCGGGTTGTGTAATACCGAATGAATATTCGGTTTCACAACCATTGTTATCCGATACCACAAAAATGTAATCTCCAGCTGGGAGTGACGATGGAATGTTAGCATTATAAGGTTCAGTTCCTCCCGTTATCTCAGCAATGATATTTGCAGTTCCACCGAAGCATGACACTTCAGAAGTATTTAAATTAACCGTAATCGGTGTTGGTTCAATAACACTAAATTCAAATGAGCGAGAATAATCTTGGCTATCGGTAATAGTAACGGTGTATGTACCTCCTGAAAGATTGATTCTATTATCAGCTAGCACACCATCATTCCACTCGAAAGTGTAAGGGGGAGTTCCTCCGAATGTATTTATGAAAATACTTCCATTCTGTTCTCCAGCGCATGTAAGATTAGTGACCGATTGCGTGATAGTAATGTCATCGGGCTCGGTGATTACAACTGTTTGAGATTGAGCACAACCTTCCGAATCAATTACATCGATGAGATAACTTCCGGGTCCTAGGTTTTCATAGGTGTACGAACCTGGCCCTACGTTTACAAATGCTCCGTTAATTCCAAACTGATAAAAACCAGATCCTCCGCCAACAGTTACTGTGAACTCACCATTATCTGCGTTGAAGAATGTCGCGTTTGCGCTAAATGTATCAAGTGTTACCAGTGTGGGATTTGTTAATGTATAATTGAGGACAGTTGATCCACCTGCATTATCAGTAATGGTTACGCTGTAATTTCCTGCCGTAAGATTTGTTCGATCTTCAGCAGTATTGCCATCATTCCAAAGAAACGTGTACGGGGATGAACCTCCGCTCACTTCAATATTTATAGCTCCGTCAGTTCCGTTATTGCAGCTTGGATTTGTACTAAACCCACTTGCGGTCAGTGCAACAGCTTCTGTCAGAGTGAGGTTGCTAAACCCTCCATTATCACCTCCGGTTGAGCCAGTTCCATTTACAGCATTTCCGGAAGAATAGAATCTTACACTACCTGTTCCAGCAGCCGGTGCGGTCCAGCGCATATTGAATATATTATTGGTGCCAACACCATTGTGTTCAGTGTATGTTCTTCCTGCGAATGTGCCCGTTGTCACCAGTTTTTGCTTCACGTTCGTTGCAAGGTTAGAATAGCCTGCAAGTGGAGTGTTATTCGCCAAAGTCAAACATGTCAACTGAAAGCCATAGCCACCAGGAGTACCGGCATTTTTATTTACAGTAACTCGAAGGTCGTATTGTTGTCCAGGAACGTATGAGGTTACTGGATTGGTTGTTCCTAAGGTGAATACTTGAATGCTGATAGTTACAGGGCCATAGGCACCGCCTGAGTGACAATTGCCGCAGGTTTGAGTTTCTAGCGGTGCACCAGTATTGCCAGAATTTGCAGCAGTAGCGCGGCCATTAGATGAAGATGTGAGAAAAACATAGCCAATGAAGGCCAGACATAGAAGGGATATGAGAGTAGATCTTTTCATTTGGTTATTGGTTATCGAATTGAAAGACAACCGAAACGGTCGAAAAGTTGTGTCGGAATAATTTATTTTCCTGAACCTCTTATCACAATGATAATGGTATAGGCTAATATCTTAAAGTCCATTGACAAAGACATGTTTTCGATATAGAGAATATCGAACTTCAGACGCTGCACCATTTGATCTACATTTTCGGCATACCCGTACTTTACTTGACCCCAAGAAGTAATGCCTGGTCTCACGCGATGCAAGTGACGATAGTGCGGTGCTTTCTCCATTATTTTGTCAATGTAATATTGACGTTCTGGGCGTGGGCCAACGAGCGACATATCTCCAATTAGGACATTCCAAAACTGAGGTAACTCATCGATGCGTGTTTTACGCATTGCACGTCCGATAGGGGTTACACGGTTGTCGGTAGTGGAGCTCAGTTGAGGTCCTGACTCTTCAGCATTTTGAACCATCGTTCTAAACTTGAAGATTCGGAAAGGTTTGCCATGTTTTCCAATTCTTTCTTGAGAAAAAATAATTGGTCCTTTGGATGTACTTTTTATAATGACAGCAAGCACTAAAAATGCTGGAAAAAGCACGATGAGAGCGAATGTAGAAGCAAGTACATCAATCATACGCTTTACGCTGAATTGCCAAGCGGGCATGATTTCTTTATTGATTCGAATCAATGGAACACCATAAATACTGCTCGTTTGAACCGAACCACTTACGATATCGTACATGTCTGGGATTACATTGATGTTTACATCTAGATCCTCAAGTAGAGAGATAATGTGCTCTAGGTCTTTGTGATCAGAACTTTCAACAGCAATGATTACTTCTTCAATTTGCATTTCCGTGATCAATCGTTGTAGATCAGGGTATTTTCCAAGAAACGGGATGTGCTGAGAAAGAAGATTATCATTGCCATTCACTCGAACGAATCCCACGAATTTGAATCCAGGGGATTTTTTCATTGCTGCAATTTCATTGTACAACGAAAGTGCTTGTGAATTACCTCCCACCATGATGGTGTTGAAGCCAATTTTTCCTTGTTGAATAAGATGAACGGTGCGAGATGTCAGAATTAGTCTTCCGATAAAAGTCACAGTGAAATGGCATGCAAAGAGCATCCATAAACTTTTATAATATCGGCTGTAGTGGCCGAGTTCGTCATCAAGAAGTAAAGTGAAAAAAATGATAAGCGCACCAAAAAAAGCAGCTACGAATACTTGGGTCAGTTCTCTGATTCTATAGCGTCTGAAGATCTGTGCATAGTGCCCAGAAAGAGCATATAGTAATACCCAGAATACAGGAACCACAGCTAGACCTAGGTAGTAGTTATTGTCAAAGTTAACTTCTACATCGTAACCGTAGTATTCTGTTTCTAAAACGCGCTTTCGATAAATAAAAAGGAGTGTCCACGCCAAGCCCGCCGACATCAAATCGGAAAGGATGTATTTTAAGATTTGGCGAGTAGCATTCATAGAGGCAGGCAACGGCAGGAGATTAGAACTGTACCAGTTTTAAGTTATCCAGGTATAGTTCAATTTCTTTTCCGGATTCATCAGGTATGGCTTCAAAGTAGATTTCGAAGTATTGAGCATCTACCCGCTCTTTCACGATGAGGCCGAGATCGATGTATATTTTATTCCAAACAGGGTTTTGTAAACCTTCGGTAGTCGGATTGATTATAACCGCAAGGTTTTTAATATCTGAATTATTCTCTCTAGAAATCAAGCCGATGTTGAAGATATTGTTACAGCTATAATTGAATTCAAGGAAAATAGTGTTTCCGCTTTGAAGTGCAAGATTTTGATCTTCTTTAAATGCAAGGTTCGTAGAACCTGCGAGGAGTCTGTAATATCCGCAACGCTCGCCTTCAAATACATCATCTGTATTTGCAATCATTGAAAGCTCTCCTTCATTGCTATTCAATGGAATCATTGAAGGCGTATTTCCGTCATAATCTTTTTGAACGATACTTAGGTCTTCGAAATAACCGAACGTTGGGCGAATGGTGTCTACACTATTAGGTGTAAGATTAAGATTGATTTCATGTCCATAAAAGAAGGGATACTTGATTCTCATTAAGCTGAGGCCATTGTTTTTTATGCCTCCAAAAAATGAAAGGTTAGTGTTTCCTTTGTTAAGAACTGGAATTTTTGCAGGCAAGTCATATACGCCCACGATTTGATCATCAGCGTATGCCCAAATCTCTGAAATTTTATGGTTGTTTGTGCCTTGACCAGGCTGATTGTCGATTTCAAACTCATCAATATAGATGAATGAGACATCAGGTTCATCGGGGTTGATGACTTCGCAAGAAGTGAATAGAAAAATGAGTGCGAATACCTGAAAGATCTCTCTCATAAAGTAGCTTGGTTGGAAAAGGTCGCGAAATTAGGCTTTTTAGCCTGAAATCGTGGGACGTACAACGGAAAATCGTTGAGATATTGTATAGCTACTCGAAGAAATCTGCAAGCGTCTAGTATCCAAAGTGTTAGTCTTCGGATTGGAGAATGACCGATTGCCTCATTTTTTCTAAAATAATTAAAGCGACTTCTAATGCCTTTGATCCCTGTTCGAGTGATACTTCCGTAGGTCTATCGTTGATGATGCTCTCAGCAAATGATTGTAGCTCATCTCGAATCGCATTGCTTTCTTCAATCACAGGTTTTTCAAAGAGAATTTCCTTCTTGCCTTTATCGCCCAAGTCTATAGTTAATGAGAAGGGGTCAGGTTCGCCTTCTACTTCTTTCATGCGAACGATTTCAGCTGATTTTTGAAGAAAATCTACTGATATATAGGCATCACGTTGAAAGAATCGAGACTTTCTCATTGCCTTTAAAGAAATACGCGATGCTGTTAGGTTGGCCACACAACCATTGTCGAGCTCAAGACGAGCATTGGCAATATCAGGTGTATCACTGAGAACAGCTACCCCAGCGGCGGATACTTTTCTGACATTCGCATTGGTCACAGCCAATACAATGTCTATATCGTGGATCATGAGATCTAATACAACTGAAACATCTGTTCCTCTGGGGTTGAATTGCGCTAGTCGGTGTGTTTCGATAAATTTTGGTGCATGAAGATGAGGTCGGGCCGCAATAAAGGCGGGGTTGAATCTTTCAACGTGACCTACTTGAGCTTTTATGCCAGCTTCTTTCGCTAATTTAATAAGCGCCTTTGCTTCTTCAAGCGTCGTTGTTACAGGCTTTTCAATGAAAATATGCTTGAATCGCTTGATAGCTGCTGAAGCGCAATCATAGTGATAGAGGGTAGGAGTTACGATGTCTACTACATCTACAGAGTCGATAAGTGAATCAACGCTGTGAAATGGCATGAGCTCAAATTGAGCTGCTGCTTCCTTCGCTTTCTTGATGTCTGGATCGAAAAAGCCGACTAATTCAAAGTGTTCGCTTAATTCACGTATACACTTCATATGAATCTTTCCTAGATGTCCTGCGCCAAGTACGCCTATTTTCAATTTCATGCTCTCTAAACTTCTTGGATACAAATGTTCAAAGAAGGATTGTTTACATCGCATGGTTAATTTTTACTTTTCAACAGAGCATAGCGAATGAAAGTCTGGATTAGTTTTGAACACACATTATGGAAGATAGCTATAGACACAAAGGATTGAGAAAGAAGCTAATTGCTGAATTAGCTGAAAAGGGGATAACCGACAAAAATGTGCTGGAGGCTATGGGGCGTGTGCCACGACATTTTTTTCTTTCGAGTGCTTTTCTAGAATTTGCATATGAAAATAAGGCCTTCCAAATTGGAGCCGGCCAAACCATCTCTGCACCTTATACAGTTGCGATTCAAAGCCAGCTATTGCAAGTAGAAAAGGGTATGAAGGTCTTGGAAATTGGCACTGGCAGTGGTTATCAAACAGCAGTGCTCTGCGAATTGGGAGCAAAGGTCTATAGTATTGAACGACAAAAGTTGTTGCATGATAATGCAAAAAAGGTCCTGGATAAAATGGGCTTCCGCCCGCATCTTGTATATGGTGACGGATACAAAGGTCTGCCGTCGTTTGCTCCTTTTGATAGAGTGATCATTACCTGCGCTGTTCCCGTCATTCCTGATGAATTGCTCATACAAATGAAGTCAGATGGAAAGCTCATCATGCCATTCGGTGAAGGTGAGGTTCAAGAAATGATGGTGGTGCAAGAGTCGTCTACTGGGGAATTTGTTTCAGAAATTCATGGCAAATTTTCATTCGTACCGATGCTCGAAAAGCGCAATTCGAATCACTAAAGCCTGTTTGTAATACGTTCATAAATCCGCTCTCAGGGAGGGTTTGCCGCGCTGTTTCTTGTAATGAACTAAGTTATTTTTGACTAGTTCATGAAACACCTAACTTTCATCATGATAAGCCTCCTCTGGAGTGGGCTTGCTGCGCGCGCGCAACAGGATGAAAGTAAGACTGCGACCGTCCATTACTATTCTCAAGCTTCCGAAAATGATAGAGCAAAACTCGCTGCAGTTCTTTCGGGCTCGCTGTCATTTTATGTAGATCAGTCCACGACTCTCAATGATGATGTGTTGGTATGGAAGAAGAAGTCTTCTGAGATTCTAAAGGATCTCAATAGTATCGTAAAGTCTGGTATTAAGTATTATCAATTTAAAGAATTGAATGCATTCAAATCTTTTAGTGATGATGTAAAAATGCAGATTGATAGAATGAGCGATCTCAGTTTTTCTCAATCGGCGGAATTTGATAGAAATTGGTCTGAGGCTGAGTTGGTGAAGCGCCGTTATGTTTTTTTTCAGAGAGAAGTTAATCAGCTGAAATTGCTGATGGACGCTGAGATTGGAAATTTCTCCAATCACAACTTATTAGTCTTTGCTGGATCCGATCAAGTGGAAATGAATTCACGATATATTGATAGTTTACTAGCATCTACCAACTATCAATCTGATGCGATGCTGGGTATGAAACCTTCGGAATGGAGCGAGGCTACAAAGGATCTATTGAATATTCAAGATGAGTCATTTTTGGGCGAAAAAAAATCTTATGAAGGACTTTCTGAATTTGAACGAGAGTTGCTAAAAATGATCGAGTCGAACAATTCGCGATTGGATAAAATGCAATCGCAAATGGATCAAATGAGAAATGATCAATTAGCTATTTTTCAAGAGCAACAAAAAGCAACCAATAATCAATTGCAAGCCCAGATTGATGATCTAAGAGGATTGGTGGTTGAGTTGGTAAGACTGAATAATTCTCCTGAATTAGCAAGCGCAGCTGAGGGTTTGGAAAGTGGAGGAAATTTGGCATTGCCAGAAAATTTGCCCTCTAGCATCAGTATATATTTTGAAAAGAATAGTTCGGAATTGAATACATCTTCTCAGTTAATGTTGACTGAGGTTATCGATATTCTTGCGCGCAATAGCAGAATTAAAGTGCTACTAACAGGTTGTGCTGATCAGTCCGGAGATGCTGATCGTAATTTAGAATTATCAAAAAAAAGAGCGGGGACGGTTAAATCATTTTTAGCGAAAAGTGGACTGAAAGAAGATAGATTTGTCGTCAAGTATTATGGTGCTTCAAAATCGCAGGCAGAGAACGCCAGTGATCGAAAAGTATCCATTGAATTTTTATTTCAATAGCAGTTATGAAGATTATTTGTATCGGTAGAAATTACGCTGAACATGCGAAAGAGTTGGGAAATAATGTTCCTACAGAACCTGTGTTTTTTTGCAAACCAGACTCTGCAATTCTACCGAGAAGCAATCCTTTATTTATTCCTGAGTGGACTAGTGATTTGCATTATGAAGTGGAATTGATCATTAAGATTGATCGCTTGGGTAAGAATATTGAGGAACAATTCGCAAATCGATATTATTCAAGTATTGGATTGGGAATTGATTTTACGGCACGCGATATTCAAGAAGAACAAAAGAAAAAAGGGCTTCCTTGGGAAAAGGCAAAAGCTTTTGATGGAAGCGCTGTTGTGGGAAAAGACTTCATAGATCTCAATGAGTTTTCTGACCGAACGAATATTCGGTTTTCTTTGAAGAAAAATGGAGAAATAGTCCAAGATGGAAGTTCGGCTGATATGATTTTTAACTTCGATAAGGTCATCGCGCATGTATCTCAATACATGACTCTGAAGATTGGAGATTTGATTTTTACGGGTACTCCAAGCGGAGTGGGGCCAGTAAAAATTGGAGATACTTTAGAAGGTTTTCTCGGAGAGAAAAAAATGTTTCGCGTCAATATTAAGTAAGACTCGAGCGATTCGAATTCATCACTTTTGTTTGGGTACGAATTGATTCTTTGTGGAGTTGTTCTAAGTATTTTTCTGTAAAGTCTTTTGACAGTCCTGCTTCTTCGGTCCAAACAGAGCGTGTTTTGAGAATTTCTCTCCAACGATCTAATTGAAGAATGGTAATGTTTTTTTCCTTTTTATATTCACCAATTGCTTCTGCGATTCGCATGCGGTCGCCCAAAAGTTGAATGATCTGCTCGTCAATGTTGTCAATTTTTTGACGGAAGTCAATTAATTGATCATCGATAATATCGACAGGAAGATCAGTCGATCTAACCTCGAGTTGATCTATGAGTTCTGTGAGTTGTTCTGGAGTAATTTGTTGCTTGGCATCGCTCCACGCTTCATCGGGTGTGATGTGTGATTCAAGCATGAGTCCAGACATTCCCAAGTCCATAGCTTTTTGAGCAACTGATAATAGAATATCTCTACGACCACAAATATGGCTTGGGTCGCAAAAGATGGGGATTTCTGGATACATTGCCTTCAGTGCAATCGGTATCTCCCACATGGGTTTGTTTCTATATACCGTTGGGCCGTAATACGAAAATCCACGGTGAATGGCGGCAAGCTTGGTAATTCCTGCTTGGTGAATACGTTCTAAGCCACCGATCCAAAGTTGTAAGTCTGCGTTGATTGGATTTTTGACGAATACAGGGATGTCTACTCCTTTTAACGCGTCTGCTATTTCTTGAACGCTAAAAGGATTTACCGTTGTGCGGGCTCCTATCCAAATGGCGTCAACACCATGTTTAAGACAGAGCTCAACGTGGTGAGCGGTAGCAACTTCAGTGGTAATAGGAAGCCCAGTGATTTTTTTGGCCTCTGCCATCCATTCTAGACCTATTTCACCCACTCCTTCAAATGAATTGGGGCGTGTACGAGGTTTCCAAATTCCTGCTCGCAGCAATTGTACTTTGCCTGTTTTAGCGAGACGAGTAGCTGTTTCAATTACTTGTTCGCGCGTTTCAGCGCTGCACGGTCCTGATATCAATAAAGGAGAACCCTGCGACATCCACCAATCTTCTAGTGGCTGGATATTAAATGCTATATGATTGTTGTTATTCACCGGCACGAAAGTAAAACACGGCGAGGGATAAATAGTTGATGTGGGTTAATAGTTTCGGGCAAAAAAAAACGATCAGTGTTGTGATCGTTTTTGAATTCTAAAGTTGAGAGTGCCCTGGACTGGACTCGAACCAGCACATCTTTCGAAATACGCCCCTCAAACGTACGTGTCTACCAATTTCACCACCAGGGCAAATATTGTAGCTTATGAAGAAATAAGGGCAGTGTAACTGCCCTTCTTCTTCTACCTCAGTGATCCCGCTGGGGCTCGAACCCAGGGCCCATACATTAAAAGTGTATTGCTCTACCAGCTGAGCTACGAGATCAATTGTTTTTTGCGGGCGCAAATATACGTTTCTTTCTCAGGATTAAAAGGACTATTTCAATTTTTTTTAAAAACGCTTATTTATCAAGGGTTTCAGAGGGTCTGTTTTGTCACTTTAGATCGCTTAAAAGGGATCAACGGATCGAAATACAACGGAGATGTGATCAAAACGAGGTGTTTTTTGAATCAAGATTGGTGCGGCTTTGAGCATTTTGTGACTGAAATCATCAATCCACGTCGATATAGGATAGTAACTTCCATCCATAGGTCGTCTATGGCTTTTTGATTCGATAAAGTACCCATCTAATCGCCTTTCCCCTTTTGAAGAGTTTGTTTTTATAGAAAAACATTGAAAGCCGATACAACCGTTAACCTTATTTTTGCATCTTTAGAACCAGAAACCAATTCTAATGAAAATGAGGAAAATTGTACTAATGTTTGTTGCAGTGATGCTAATCCAAGGATTATCAGCTCAAGTAGCAAACAAATTCGTTTCATCAGCCTTCTCTAAGACAGAGTTAAAGGCAATGACGCCAGAACAAATTGATTATCTAAATTTCTTGTCAGAGAAAGCTGCTATTGTTAGCTATGCTCCGGAGAAAGCTTCTCAGTGCGAGGATATCAGTGTTGTTTCTGCAAAGTCTGGTGTTTCGATCAGTTCTGTCACTAAAGAAAATTTCAATTTTCACATGTTCAATTTTGTAATTGACCCAACCAAGAGTCAAGTTTATAAAATTGGAGATTCCGGAAACATTGTGATGATCTATTCTCAAGAGAGACTAAACATCATGTACGATAGATACAAGAAAAGCAATTCATCAAAAAAATAATTCATCACTATGAAAAAAGTATTAGCCTTTGTTTTTGCAGTGATGACATTTGCTGCAGTGGCGCAAGAAGTTCCAATTGGAACACCCCTTGTTGAAGATTGCCAATTCTTCCTTTTGGATAGTGGTACCAATCCTGGTCCATATGGTCCAAATGAAAATTTGTCTACTACTATTTGCCAAGATGGTACAGGTGATGGAATCATCACTCTTTATTTTCCAGTGTTCGTTTTAGGAACTGGTGATGAAATGAGTTTCTACGATGGAAACAATTCAAGTGCTCCTTTGCTTGGCACTTATACAGGTAACACACTAGATGGTGAAAACATCACTTCAACTGGTCCGTGTATCACGGTGGTGTTCACGTCAAATAGTGATGCAGACGTAGGAAACTTCGGAGCAGCTGTGAGTTGCTCACTTCCTTGTGACAGACCAGTTGCGATTATTACTTCAAGCGAAACTGTAACCAATCCAAGTCTTATCTGCCCTAACGAAGAACTTACTTTCAATGGCGGCAGCTCAACCTTTGCACCAGGAACAGCCTTGGGTTCTTTCACATGGGTCTTCGGTGATGGCACAACGGATAACACAAGCTGGCCAACAGTGACGCATACTTATGCGAACCCAGGAGCTTATTTTGTTCAACTTTTCCTTACTGATGATAACGATTGTAATAGCGGTAACCTTCCTGACGAGTTGATTTTCGTTGCTACGGTTCCGGAGATTACGACTTCGATTGATGATGATTTTGTTTGTACAGGTCAAGAGGTTGATATCATTGGTGTTGCAACACCTGTTACATATTCAGCACTTCCAAATGCTAACTTTGGTGGAGCATTATTTATTCCAGACGACCAGTCGGCATGTTTCTCTAGTGAATTGCTTTTCGGAGCGTTCTCTGCGGGCGCTACGTTGACCGATGTGAATGATTTACTAGATATCTACATGAATTTCGAGCACTCTTACATGGGTGACCTTGTTATTTCGATTATTTGTCCTGATGGAACAGAAGTGGCCCTTCACCAGCAGGGCGGTGGATCAACTTTTCTTGGTGAGCCAATTGATGATGATGCTAATTTGAATCCTGGAGTGGGCTACGACTACTCTTGGTCTCCAGCAGCAACTAATGGAACATGGGAAGCAAACTCCGGAGGTACGTTACCTTCTGGAACCTATGAAAGTGTTGAGCCTCTTGCCAACCTTGTAGGTTGTCCTTTGAATGGAACTTGGACTATCCAAGTATGCGACCTTTTTGGATCGGACAATGGATTTATTTTTGACTGGGGTATTGAGTTCTCGCCAGAACTTTATCCTGATCTGATTTCTTTCACTCCTTCTATTGGAGCAGGATGTGATTCAACTTTCTGGGGTGGTAGCTTTATCGGTACGACTTCTCCTGATTGTGATAACATCACTGTGGTGCCGACAGCAGAGGGTACATACACTTATGTCTACACAGTTTATGACAATCACGGTTGTACTTACACAGAATCTTTAGAGTTAGAAGTTTATCCAGGTCCTATCGTTGACGCTGGCTCTGACATTATTTTCTGCGGTGATGCAGTTGAGGTTGAAGGAGAGGTGTTGAATCCAGTTCAAGGTGTAAATTATGTTTACAGCTGGAGTCCAACTTCTGCGATGACTGTTACGAATGCGGCTGCATCTGAGGTAGACAATGTGCCTGTTACTACGGATATTGTATTCTCAGTTTATCCAACCACAGACCCACAGTGTATTGTGCGAGATACAATAGAAGCTTTTGTACCAGCAGTACCAGAGGTATTTCCATTAGATACATTAGATATCTGTGCGGGCTACGGCCTTCCAGTGCAGGCTTATTTCATTCCACTTGGTTACCAATTTGTTTGGAGCTTCGCACCAAACTTGACTACAGATCCAATTGTTATTGGCAATACTTCTGAGATTATTCCTACAGAAACAGGATACTACTATGTAGAGTCTATAGAGCCGATTTGTAACAAATCAAGCGTTACTCCGATTTATATTCAGATGATTCCATGTGACATCAAGATTCCAGATATTTTCACTCCAAACGGTGATGCTGAAAATAACACCTTTGAAGTATCAGGATTGCTCAATTTCCCAGGAAGCACTTTGCAGGTATGGAATAGATGGGGTAAATTGATTTATGAAAATGATGACTATCGCAACAACTGGGCTCCAAACGACACAGAAGCTACTGATGGGGTTTATTATTTCATACTAGGTATCAACAAACCAAACGGAATGGAATATTTCGAGGGTGACTTGACAATTAAGAGATAATTTTCTCAAAAAAATATGGAAAGCCATTCACTAAAAAGTGAATGGCTTTTTTTATGAGCGTTTTTTCGGAACTTGCAAGCCATATGGAAGCGATAGTTGAATTAGGAAAGCTGGCACAAGTGCTCCGAATCGAGCAAAAGGAAGATTTGGAATTGCACGAAGCATACCTTAAAAGAAGAAGTATTGGAGATAGAAAGGAAGCGGGCTTGACTTGGTTTCCATTGAAAATAAATGAGACAGGATATGGTTTAGGTTCCTATCCTTACATCATCGTTGAGCGTCCTGTAGATCGTCATCGCCACCATTTTCAACCTAGCGCACCTGTATCTCTCTTCAGTGCTAAGGAAGGCAATGAAGAAGAAAGCATCCAAGGTATTGTCGGTTTTGCCGACGACACTCGAATGAAAATTACCTTCTACAAAGACGAACTCCCAGATTGGGTGGATGAAGGGAAAATCGGAGTGAATCTATTATTTGATTCTAAGACTTACGATGAAATGTTCAAGGCGTTGAGTGAAGTCATCAACACTGATAAAGGACGATTGAAAGAGCTCCGAGAAATTTTATTGGGATACAAAACACCAGAATTCTCCAACCGAATGAATGTTCGGTCGGATCTATTGAATGTAAGTCAAAACGCTGCTTTAAATGACATTTTGAATGCAGAGGATGTTGCAATAGTGCACGGCCCGCCTGGTACTGGAAAGACCACTACTTTGGTAGAGGCAATTCGTTTTTTATCACAAGATGAAAAAAAAATATTGGTGTGTGCTCCTAGTAATGCAGCGGTGGATCATCTCACCAGAAGTCTTCATAAATCGGGATTGAAAGTGGTGCGTTTAGGGAATTTGGCGAAGGTCGAAGAAGACACTACCGCTCAAACCATAGATGTGCTGATTAGTCAGCATCGTGATTTTAAACAAATCAAAGAGTTGAAGAAGCGAGCAGTGGAGATGAAGAAAATGGGAGGGAAGTATAAGCGCAGCTTTGGAAAGGAAGAGTCGGAGCAGCGAAAATTACTGTTCCAAGAAGCGAAGGCACTGCATAAAGAGGCACGCGAATTAGAAAATTATATCGTAGAGAAAATCATTGACGAGGCCGATGTGATTGCATGCACATTGATAGGTAGCACACATGATTATTTGCGCGACCGAAAGTTTGATGTTGTTGTGATTGATGAGGCCGGTCAAGCCCTAGAACCAGCAGCGTGGGTTCCCATACAAAAGGCACAAAAGGTAGTAATGGCTGGAGATCCTTATCAGTTGCCCCCAACCGTCAAAAGTCGTGAGGCAGAACGACAAGGCCTTGCAATAACATTACTGGAAAAGACTATCAAACGATTGCCGAGAATATCATTGTTGAAAACGCAATATCGAATGCATGAATCAATCATGCAGTTTTCTAATGAAGAATTTTATGGAAATGCATTGGAAGCCCATGAGTCTGTAGCGGCTAGAGGGCTTGCCTCTTCTTATCCTGCTGTAGAGTTCATAGACACAGCGGGTTGTGGATATAACGAAGTAGAGAACGATGAGTCCGAATCAAGATCTAATCCAGAGGAAGCAGAAGTAGTGCTCAAGCACTGGAATCGACTCATCATGGAGGAGCCTCAGCCTGGAAGTGTTGGCGTCATTTCTCCATATCGCGGTCAGGTGAAAATATTGGACGAATTAATGTCGGAGATGGAATCCTTTACAGTTAATACCATCGACTCATTTCAAGGTCAAGAAAGAGATGTGATTTATATCTCTTTGGTAAGGAGCAATGATAAAGGGGAGATCGGGTTTTTGAAGGACTATCGCAGGATGAATGTAGCAATGACAAGAGCGAGAAAAAAGCTTGTGATCATTGGAGATAGCGCCACATTGGGCGGAGATCCATTTTATCAAAGATTTATTAATTTTACCGAAAGAATAGGTGCGTATCGCACCGCTTGGGATTTTTACGAAGCCTAATTTTAACCATCACTAAAATGAAATTTTCGCGTGCCCTTTTGATAGCCGTTATCTCTTCACTCTCTTTTGTGGGTTGTAAAAAAGATGATGGGCAAGAAGTTCCAAGTCCGACACCTCCAGCAGCAACAGGGCCCAAATTGGTATTCAAGTTTCAATTTGATGAGAATCAAGTGCGGTTGGATAACTTGGGAAATCCATCGACAATTCCTGCTGGACATGCCGCTCAAACGCCTGTATTTCATAAGATCGGAGCGCATTATTTGGAAATGACAAATGGCCCTTTGGTTCCTCTCGGTGGGGGCGAAATATTGTATACAGCGCCTGAGACCAATGCTGGGGGGGCTAATGCCATTGATTTTAGTCAAGAAATAATTGTATCAGAGGGTGAGACTTTCTATGAGATCCCTCTTTCACAAATCACACCTGATACCTATGAATGGATGCGCGTTTCATTAGCTTATCAGAATTATGATATTGACTTTCGCTATCAAACCCTTGATTTAACGGGACGTTTGGCAAGCTTTGTTGGTTTCAATACTTATATCGGTAGTTATACCATTCAGTCTTCAAGTATTGATGTAAATGGAAATCGTTTGCAAGGATATTGGGGATTAGAAGTAGCAACTCCATTCGGAGTGACGACGCAAAGTGGTCAATCGCCTGCTGGATCAACCACAGTGCCTAACCCTCTATCAGCCACTTCTCCCATCCCCGCTGGATCATGCGTAGTGACGGGAGCTTTCGCTCAACCATTAGTAATTACTGGAAATGAGACAGAAGACATTGTGATTACGCTATCACTTTCAAGCAATCAAAGTTTTGAATGGCAAGATGGAAATGGCAATGGGATCTTTGAGCCCGGCCTTCCAGAAGCTGTTGTAGATATGGGCTTGCGAGGTTTGATTCCGATCGTTGAGAATTAAAATCCCTGATCTAGATCGTCTTGTCGAACCACCTTTACTCTTGCGCCGAACAACGAGTTTGCAATTGAAATGATGAGCGCAAGCCAGAAGGCGGGCCAAAATCCAGAAACTACAAAGTGGTTGTTGGGGATGATTTCTTTTGCAATGAGAATAATGACAGCATTGATCACTAGAAGGAAAATCCCGAAAGTGAGGATTGTTGCCGGAATCGTGAGTAGTATTAAAAGTGGTTTTAAAAATACATTGAGTAATGCCAAAATAATGGCGGTCAGAATAGCGATCCATGGTGCGCTAAATGAAACACCGTCTAGCCACCAATCTCCCACAATCAGGGCAAGAGCGGTAACCATCATTTGAAATACTGAGCTTTGAAGTTTTGGATTCATAAAGCAAATGTAGGTGGCTAAAAGCTTGGAATACCGAATATTTTATTCCAATTTATTCTAAATGAATTGGTGGTTAAATGTGAACAAGACACCCCTTTCTCGCTTGCGTGAGCCTATCTGACAGGGTAACTTTGCATGCAAATTAGATCCCATGAAATTTTTTATTGATACAGCGAATCTTGATCAAATCAAAGAAGCGCATGATTTAGGTGTTTTGGATGGTGTGACTACTAATCCAAGCTTGATGGCCAAGGAAGGTATTTCAGGTCGCGACCGTGTACTCCAGCATTACAAAGATATTTGTTCAATTGTTGGTGAAGGCGATGTTTCAGCTGAAGTAATTGCTACTGACTTCGAAGGAATGATCAAAGAAGGAGAGGAGTTGGCTGCATTGCATCCAAACATCGTTGTGAAAGTTCCAATGATTAAGGATGGTGTAAAAGCAATCAAGTATTTCTCAGATAAAGGAATTCGCACTAATTGCACATTGGTGTTTTCAGCGGGTCAAGCATTATTGGCTGCTAAAGCAGGAGCTAGTTATGTATCTCCATTCATTGGTCGCTTAGATGATATTTCTGTAGACGGTTTGGAGTTGATCGAACAGATTCGTGTGATCTATGACAACTATGGTTACAATACAGAGATTCTTGCGGCATCAGTGCGTCACCCAATGCACATTATCAAATGCGCTGAGATTGGTGCTGATGTAATGACTGGTCCATTGAGTGCAATCATGGCGTTGTTGAAGCATCCTTTGACAGATAGCGGCCTAGCACAATTCCTTGCTGATCATAAGAAAGCAGCAGAAGCTTCTAAATAAAATCTTTAAATTCCCTCGTCGAGAAGCGACGAGGGAATTTTTTTATCATGATAATAGAACTATTTCCAGACAACATTGACTTAAAGAAACTTGCTCAGATTGTAGAAGTCTTGAAGCAGGGTGGAGTAGTTATTTATCCTACGGATACTGTATATACCATGGGCTGTTCGCTCTCCTCCACAAAGGGAATTGAACGAGTGGCCAAGCTGAAAGGAGTGAAGGTTGAGAAGGCAAAGTTTTCAATCGTTTGCTCGGATCTTTCTCACATGACGGATTACAGCCAGCCTGTGTCCAATCCCGTTTTCAAATTGATGAAAACATTATTGCCAGGACCATACACATTCGTGTTAGAAGGCAATAGAAACATTCCACGTATTTTCGAGAGCAATAGAAAGACGATTGGTATTCGCGTTCCCGACAATAAAATCATTCGTGAATTGGTAAAAATGTTAGGCGAGCCTATCATTTCAACCTCCATTCACGATGATGATGAATTGCTGGAATACACCACCGATCCCGACATGATCGCAGAGAAATGGGATAAATTGGTAGATGTCGTAATAGATGGCGGCCCTGGAGGATTCGAGGCGTCTACCATTGTGGACTGCACGGATGGCGGGATTTCCATTATCCGTCGTGGAAAAGGTGTCGAAGAGGTTGAGAATCTCATCTGATTCCATAAACAAACCATCGTTTGCAAGTTTCTAAATAATTCGATTTGCAATAATTGGCTCGATTTTACTTTGTTCGTGGTAAAGTCTGACCAATTATGAAAACACTCATAAAGATTCTTTTAGGATGCTTGATCCTGCTGCCAAGCTTGGCGGTGGCTCAAGAGCCGATTGCTTTGTACGATAATTCAGGTGTCTATAAAGACGCTTTGGGTCTGTACGATCATGAAAAATATTCGGCTGCTCAGTCGAAGTTTAATGAATTCATTGCACTTGAGAAGGATCCTCAAAATGCTTTGCGTATCAACGCTGAGTATTACAGTGGTATATGTGCCTTGTATCTTCTTCATCCTGATGCTGAATTTGCATTGGAAAAATTCGTAAGAGAACATCCAGATTCACCGTGGCGACAACATGCCTATTTCGAGTTGGCAACATTTAACTATAAAAATAAATCCTACAAGAAGGCACTTGAATGGTTTAAAGAGGTTGATGTAAATGAATTAACCAACGATCAGAAAATCGCATTCTACTACAAGCGAGGGCACAGTTATTTTGAGACAGATGATTTTGCGAATGCAAGACAAGATTTCTTCGAGGTCAAGGGTGTGGACTCACAGTACAAGAATGCAGCGATATATTATTATTCGCACATTGCCTATTCTCAGAATGATCTTCAAACAGCTTTGGATGGATTTAAGCAATTGGAAAAAGACCCAAGCTTTAGTCCTATTGTTCCATACTATATCACTCAGATTTATTACAAGCAAAAGAATTATGATGCATTGTTGGCTTATGCGCCTGCAGTGCTTGACTCGGCAAAAACAAATACAACGAAGCGTGTACCTGAAATCGCGCGCTTGATAGGTGACGCTTTTTATGTAAAAGAAAAATATTCAGACGCACTTCCTTATTTGGAACAGTTTCATGAAGGCGTTCAAAAAAGCGAAATCACTCGAGAAGATTATTATCAATTGGGTTACACTTACTATCGCGTAGCCAGTTATGACAAGGCTATTGCTGCCTATGGTAATTGTGGTGGAGAAAGTGATGAGCTCTATCAATTGGCCACATACAACCTCGCAGATTGTTATTTGAAGCAGGAGAAAAAAGAATATGCAAGAAATGCTTTTGGAGAAGCCGCTGCAATGGACTTCAACCGAGAGATTCAAGAGGATGCATTATTCAACTATTCTAAGTTGGCATTTGAGTTATCATACAATCCTTTTCACGAAGCCATCACAGCTTTTGAGGATTACTTGAATAAATATCCAAACAGCCCTCGTCGCGATGAGGCTTATGAATTCTTGTTGAATGTGTACATGAAGACAAGAAACTATGAAAAAGCATTGGCATCACTTGATAAGATTCAGAACAAAGATTCTAGAATCAAAGAGGCATATCAAGTCGTAGCATACAATCGTGGAGTTGAGCTTTTACAAGCGGAAGACTTGGCGAAGTCGGAAACTTTTTTTGATAAAGTAAATGTCTATCCAGTAAATCCATTGCTTACATCCGAGGCTAAGTTTTGGAAGGCAGAAATTTCATATCGTCAAAAGGATTACAACAAAGCGATTACTCGCTACAATTCATTCTTGACGGATCAAGGTTCTATCAACAGTGAGTACTATGGTCTAGCAAATTATGGTTTGGGATATTGTTATTTCAAATTGGCAAATGATGAAAACAATATCGAAACCATGCGTGGTCTTTATGCCAATGCCAATACAGGTTTTAGAAAATATGCTGATGGAGCAGGTACGAAAGAGCCTCGCAAAGTGAATGATGCGAATCTTCGAATTGGTGATTGTTTTTATGTGAATAAGAGTTTTGGTCAAGCCATTCAGTACTATGATAAAGTGGCAGATAATAGTCAAGGAAATAAGGACTATGCGATGTTCCAGAAAGGGATGTGCTACGGTTTCGATGGACAACCAGATAAGAAGGCTTGGGTGTTGAAGAACATGCTTTCTGAGATTCCAGATTCGAAGTTCAAGATCGATGCGAAGTATGAGTTGGCGAAGACTTATCTCCTTCAAGATCGATTAGAAGAAGCAAAAAATTATTATAGCGATATCATTTCAAATCACGCGACTTCGGCATACATGAAGAAGGCATTGGCTGATATGTGCTTAGTATATGTGAAGCAAAGTAATGTTGCTAAAGTGAAGCAGACATGGAACGAGTTGTTTACGAAATATCCGAATGATCCAATCCTCGCTGACGTGGTCACTACAGTGAAAAGCACCTTGATCGAGGATCCAGAATTCCAACAGCAAATTCGTAGCTTAAAGATTATTAATATCAATGATGAAGATATCGAGTCTGATGTTTATGCGAAGGCTTCTGATGCAGCATACGAAGGAGATTGTGATAAAGCAATTGAGAAGTTGTCAAACTATTTACAGCAATTCCAACCAGCGTATTTTGGTGTAGAGGCGAACTATCTTTTAGCAAACTGCTACATGGAAAAGGATAATGAAGAGGCTGCATTGAATGCATACAATTTTGTTCTGTCGAAGCCATTAAGTGATTACACCGAGCAAAGTTTGGTCGTAGCTGCTTCTATCAATTACAATCGCAAAAATTATCAAGTAGCTGCAGATCATTATTCAGAGTTGGAAAATGTTGCAGTGATCAAATTGAATGTGCTTGAAGCGCAGATTGGATTGATGCGTTGCTACTACTTCTTAGGTGAGAAGGTGAATGCAAAATCATATGCTGATAAGGTGTTAAGCAATAGCAGCACACCTGATGATATTCGATTTACAGCGCATTTATGGAGAGGTCGTATCAAAATGGATGATGGAGATGATGTGGGAGCGACAGCAGACTTCAAAGAGGTGATGAAGAAGGGTGGAGTAAATGCAGCAGAAGCAAAGTATCATATTGCATTCATGTTTTACAGAGCAGGAGAATTTAAAAAAGCGGAAACAGAAATTTTCCAGCACATAGAAAAGTATTCTGCATTTAATGAATGGAAGTACAAAGCTTTCTTGTTGTTGTCTGATGTATATGTAGGAATGGATGATTTATTCCAAGCGAAAGCAACATTAAATGCAATACTTCAGAAGGTAACAGAGCAGTGGGTGATTGATGAAGCCAATGCGAAGTTAGCGGCGATTGATAGGTTAGAGAATCCAACACCCGATCCAGGTAGTGGAAGCGATTTAGAAATTGATTTGGTTCCAGATAACTCTAACGACTAAACTAGAAATGACCATGAGATTCAAACATATATTATTGATCATCATCGCTGGTGCGATGGGATTGAATGTGATGGCGCAACGTGATAGCATCATCAACATGGAGTCGGAGTTTGAAGGAGAGCGTAAATTATTCCTGCGTGATGCCAATAAGCTCACAACAAACCCTGTCATAAAAGAGCAGATGGTAGAAATGGTGACCATTCGATACAGCACGCTTCCTACAAGAAAGACAGTGCTGATTGAACCTAAGCCCATTTTACCCGCAAAAATAAATGTAGAAGAGAAGTTAGCGAAACTCTACAGAGGCTACGCTCGCGCTGGATACGGAACATACGGTACCGTGCCCGCTGATTTTTATTTTACAGACGGCCGATCTAAGAAAGGTACTTATGGTGTGCACTATCATTTATTGAGAAGCTCAGGCTTGAATTTAAATGATGGTGATACTATTCCCGATAGATTCAGTGATAACAAGATTGAGTTATGGGGTAAAAAGTTTTTGAAAAAGACCATCCTCGAAGGCGGTCTCGATTGGGAAAGGAATGTGAGTCATTGGTATGGTTTCGACAATACGCGTTATACAAGTTCAGATGTTGTGATGGATAGTCTTCGTCAACGATTGAATACATTTGGTGGACATGCTAGCTACAAAACATTTGATAGAGACTCAGCAGATTTGAATTATCGTTTTGATCTCGCTATTCGTAACACGACAGATTTGTACAATGGCAGAGAAACCAACGTTGATTGGGTGGCGTTCGCCAGCAAGCTTATCAATACGGAGTTATTTAGTGGTGAGATTGGAATGAATTATAACAGCTTTGGATATACTGGTCCAGACATTGGGCGTTTTGGTGTTCCAATTTTAGATGAAGATGGGATCCGTGATAGAAAGTATGATAATGCGGTTATTCGCTTTGTTCCTATGGCCCAAACTATTTGGAGAGACTTGAGAGCGAAAGTGGGTATGGGGCTTTATATTGAAGCGAGAGGGGATAATCCTGGTCACTTCTATCCATTAGCAGAAGTGAGCTACAATTTACTTGACGGGTTGATTGTTCCTTATGCAGGGGTTCGAGGCAGTGTTGAGCCTACCACCTATTTAGGGTTGTACAGAGAAAACCCTTTTATTCAGACCTTCCCTGACTTGAGAAATAGAAATAATAAGTTGGAAGGATATGGTGGTATTGGTGGAGCTATTTCGAAGACCGTTTCATTTAATGCCGGAGTGAATTATAACTCATGGGAGAACTTCGCTTATTTTGTGAATGACAGTTTGAATTTCAGCGATACAGTGACCACTTTCTATCGTTCGGTAGGTAATAAGTTTACAATTATCTATGACAATCTGAAGGCGCTTAATTTCCATGGAGAATTGGCTATTTATAGCGGAGAAAAATGGAAAGCGAATATTCGAGGTGATTACTATCAGTACACCGAGGGCAATGAGGTTCATGCTTGGCACCAGCCTTCATTGAAGTTCACTGCATCAGGTCAGTACAAATTGAAGGATAAGTTTACCGTAAGCATGGATCTATTCTATGTGGGTTCTCGTTGGGCAAAGTCGCTTGTTCCTGTGCAAGATGTTGAGCGCGAGCCAGATGGTTCCTATCATTTTAAGCTAAATGGCTACACAGATGCCAATATCATGGTTGAATATCGCTACAATAAGCGCCTTTCAGCATGGGTTCAAATGAACAATGCTTTTGCGTTGAAATATCAGCGTTGGAGTGCGTATAACAACCAACAGTTTTTGGGTATTATGGGTGTTACTTACGCCTTCTAAATTTGTTGATGAATTGTTAACAATCGTTTAGCTCTTTTAGGAGCTGAAATATCAATATTGACGGGCATTTCCTTATTTTTGTGTGCCTGTAAAAAAGGCTGTTTTAACAGCCTTTTTTTATGGCCCTAAACAGGATATAGTTATTAACCTCAATTGATATTCAAACTCCATTATGAGTGATGAAATGAAGGCCCCAGCAGTGGCTAAGTATACTGCAGATAATATTCAGAGTCTTGAAGGGATGGAGCACGTAAGAATGCGTCCAGCCATGTACATCGGTGATATTGGTACACGTGGTCTTCATCACCTTGTTTATGAAGTAGTCGACAACTCGATCGATGAGGCGCTCGCAGGCTACGCCAACGAAATTAAAGTAACCATCAATGAAGGAAATTCTGTTACCGTTGAAGATAATGGTCGTGGTATTCCTGTTGACATGCACAAGAAAGAAGGTGTTTCGGCACTTCAAGTTGTAATGACGAAGATTGGTGCTGGTGGTAAGTTCGATAAAGGATCTTACAAAGTATCGGGTGGTCTTCACGGTGTGGGTGTATCTTGTGTTAACGCACTTTCAACGCTTCTCAAAGCAGAAGTGTACCGCGATGGTAAAATTTATGTTCAAGAATATTCTATCGGTAAGCCACTTTATCCAGTTAAAGAAATCGGTACTACTGACAAGCGCGGTACAATCGTTACGTTCCAACCGGATGCATCAATATTCGATGTAACGGAATATAATCGCGAAACATTAGCAAGTCGTCTAAGAGAATTGTCTTTCTTGAATAAAGGAATCAAGTTGTCTTTAACTGACATGCGCACACTTGACGATAACGGTCAACCAATGCATGAAGATTTCTACTCTGAAAAGGGCTTGGAAGAATTTGTGAGATATGTTGATGAGAACAGAACATCGATGATCCAGAAGATCATTCACATGGAGCGCACAGACGGAGAAATTCCTGTGGAAGTAGCGATGACTTACAACGACTCTTTCAATGAGAACATTCACTCTTATGTGAACAACATTAATACGCACGAAGGTGGAACTCACTTGCAAGGTTTCAGAAGAGGTCTTACGACTACTTTGAAAAACTATGCAGAGAAGAGTGGTATGCTGGAAAAATTGAAGATTGAAATTTCTGGTGACGACTTCCGTGAAGGTTTGACAGCAGTTGTCAGTGTTAAAGTTCAGGAGCCACAATTCGAAGGGCAAACAAAAACGAAACTTGGAAACAAGGAAGCTGTTGCTCCAGTAAGCCAAGTGGTTAGTGAAATGCTCGAAGCTTATTTGGAAGAAAACCCAAATGATGCAAAAGCAATCGTAAATAAAGTAATCATCGCTGCACAAGCGCGTATTGCTGCCAAGAAGGCGCGTGAGATGGTTCAACGTAAAGGTGTAGGAACAGGAGGTGGTCTTCCTGGTAAGCTAGCCGACTGTTCAGAAAAAGATCCAGTGAAATCAGAGCTGTTCCTTGTTGAGGGTGACTCTGCAGGTGGTACGGCAAAGCAAGGCCGCGATCGTAATTTCCAAGCGATTCTTCCACTGCGTGGTAAAATCCTAAACGTGGAGAAAGCAATGCAGCACAGAATTCTTGAGAACGAAGAAATCAAGAATATCTATACAGCACTTGGTGTATATATCGGAACAGAGGAGGATAGCAAAGCATTGAACATCGCAAAGCTTCGTTATCATAAGATTGTTATCATGTGTGATGCCGACGTAGACGGATCTCACATTGAAACATTGATCTTGACATTCTTCTTCCGTCACATGAAAGAATTGATTGAGCACGGATATATCTACATCGCTACACCTCCACTTTATTTAGTGAAGAAAGGTTCGAAGCAAGAATATGCTTGGAACGAAGAGCAACGCGATCGCTTGATTCAAGAATTGAAGGGTGCAGGACAAGAGAGCAGTGTAAACGTTCAACGTTACAAGGGTCTTGGAGAGATGAATGCTGAGCAACTTTGGGAAACTACACTGAACCCAGACAAGCGCACGCTACGTCGCGTAACAATCGAGAATGCAGCAGAGTGCGATCACATCTTCTCTATGCTAATGGGTGATGATGTACCACCACGTCGTGCGTTCATTGAAGCAAATGCTAAGTATGCTAAGATTGATGTTTAATTAAAACATATAGAAATAAAAAAGTCCCGACTAGTCGGGACTTTTTTATTTCTATATGTTTTAATTAAACATCAATCTTAGCATACTTAGCA
>JAIXWP010000060.1 GCA_027491215.1 Flavobacteriales bacterium
AGCATGATGTAACCGCGTTCCGAAAAAGTTTTTTGTGTTGTAGCAGTGCCGAGTGAATCGAAATATTCGATGGTCACTTCTTCAATTTTCCAAGCTCCTCCGACTTTAGAAAACTCAGTGGTCGGAACGTCCTTAAAGCAAGATGAAAAAGTGATGAGAACGAGAAATAAAATGATATTTAATTTCATGATAATTTGAAATTTAATTTTAATCAAAATTGATCTGATACGCAATGCCTAGCACAGCATGAATGAAACGAAAATCTTCGGAGAGACTATTCTCTATACCCCACGGGCTGCTGAAGTCTTCAGGGAATACATCTCCTGCGGAAGTGAATCCGGAAGAATAGGTATAACCAGCACTGCCAACTTTCTTTTTTTGTATGGGGAATTTGGTATTTAAAAAGAATTTCCAATTGCCGGTTGGATCCATATAACTTAGTTTTAAAACAAGCGGCGTATTTCCTCTCCAGCTGCTCCACACGCCATTGAGTCGCGTTTCGTTGCCATAGCTTCGAGTGTCATCATATTCTAAGAATGATAGGATTTGAGTGGACTGCAAAGTAAGACCGAGTCCTATAGAGAGGCGAACGGCGTTCTCTTCAGGAATCACATAGAAACCTGCGTCCATATCGAATAAAAAACTTTTGAGCTGAAAGCCACGGTTGAATCCAGTGCTCCATTCAGCGCGGGATACACCTGTTTTGATTCCGCTAAAATCTATCGCTCCGTTGAACGAACTATTAAAATTAAACATAGTTCCCAGTTGATAGCCCGTTGCAAATGTTTTCATTTCAAGTGGCGTCATCAGGTCGGGATCATTGGCGTAAAATGTATTGTATGATTCGCCGAATTTTTCGTAATCAGGATAGTCAAACTTCCCAGCCAGCGCACCTGCGTGGAAATCCATGGAGAATTGTGCGGAGGAGAGAATGGTCAGTATTGAGAAAAATATGCTGTGTAAATATTTCATGTCAGAATGATTTGGAGAGGATGATGCTGAGAGCAGTATTATTTAAATTGTAGCTAAACGGAAGAAAATCGATCAGGTCCGTTTGTACCAGCTTGTTCCAAACAATAGTGTGCATGGCCCGCACTTTCAGAGAAAGCCCGCTTTCTTCTAGGGAAATAACCTTAGCAGTAAGTCCAACAGGAAAGGAAAGTGTGAGATCTCGATCGCCTACTTTTAATTCGCCCGAAAGAGGTTTGGAGCGAAGACCAAACATTTGATTTTTTATAGAAGTAGCACCCGTCCATGAATAGAAAGTTTTAAACGTGCTCGCACCAATGCCCACATTGACACTGAAGCGCGGGGTGATATTCGGACAGAAAAGAAATTGAATACTTCCAAATTTTGTTTTTAGGGTCAAGTCCTCCTCCACGTTAGTGGTAAGATTGATGCGTGATCCAGAAGATTTATTGGTGCACCCAACAAAATTTAATTCGTAGCCAATATCCTCATCTTCATTAAAGCCCAATCCGATGTGCCAGCCGCGAGTGCTTCTGTCCCATTCGATGGGCTCTAGCACACTATATACACTTCCATTTGGAAAAAATCCGAGGGTGTAACTAGGGAGTGTGGGGTCAAAGTCCCAACCGATATTAAATTCGGTGGATAGATTCGCTTGTTTACTTTCAATGTAAGTGTTGTGACCTAAATTATATCCAATGTTTACAGAGACTTGGGAAAAGATAGGTGAGGTAAATACAAAAAAAGACAAGGCAAGCAGCGTTGCTCTCATAATCAAGAATTGTTTTAGAAAAGTGTTTGGCTACAAAATTACACCAAAACCGCCAAGTCAAAACAATGTATTCGCTGCGCTCATGACGGGTACTCGCTGGCGCTCGTGACGGGTACTGCATGACGGGTACTCGCTGCGCTCGTGGCGGGTATTCGCTAGCGCGAATGGCTGTGCGCGGGTGGGATTGTTTCGCTTCCATCAAAAAGAAATTCCCAACTCCCAACTCCCAAATCCCGAATTTCGAATCCCGAATCCCGAATCCCGAATTTCGAATCTCGATTCGAGAATCGCCCGATAAAAATTTCACTAACTTGTTCCGAGAATTTCTGCCACTACCAAAACTAAACGATGACAACTAACAATGCAGAATAAATACGAAACACAACGACTTGTATTAAACGAAATAAATCCAAATGATGCGGAATTCATTTTGGAATTAGTGAACACACCTGAATGGCTGGAATTTATTGGAGAAAGAAATATTGGAAGCGTTGCACAAGCAAATGAATACATCGATAAAATAATTACGAATCCGAAAAGTAATTTTTGGGTTGTAAGAACGAAGGACCAACAAGATGCAATTGGTATTATTACGTTCATCAAAAAGGATTATTTAGATTATCATGATCTTGGTTTTGCCTTTCTATCTAAATACACCAATAAGGGGTTTGCCTATGAGGCTTCAATGGCTGTGTTAAGTGATGCAATAGAGCATTTCAATTACAAGAATATTCTTGCAACAACCGTAAAAGCAAATACGAACTCTATCAAACTTTTGAAGAAACTGGGTTTTCAATTTCAGAAAGAAATTGAAAACGATGGAGATCAATTGCTGGTATATGCTATTACTGCCGATAAATTTGACATTGACCAATTAACGAAATCATTCTTCAGTATTTTTACAAATAGTAATAAGCAACAGCCGGACTGGAGTTTAATTCATACTATTTGTTTGCCTGAAACGATCATACTAAAAAAGAGCAGTAAAGAGGAAGAAGTTTATAACCTAGACACTTTCATAGAACCAAGAAGAAAAATATTATCAGACGGAACGCTTACTGAATTTGAAGAATATGAAATATTAGAAGAAACTAGAATACTAGATAATATCGCACAGCGATATTCTAATTTCCAAAAGCAGGGATATTTTAACCAAACGTATTTTAAAGAGAAAGGCAATAAATTGTTTCAGTTTGTAAAGACAAAGGATGGTTGGAAAATTAGCGCGGTGATCTGGGAAGATCACTGATGACTTGGATTATTCACAAAAGCAAATCAGGTGAATTATTAATCACGTTGCTTTTCTAAAGCATTTCATGTTCATTGAAGTGTTTGGTGGTGTAGAGGGACGGTGATGAGGTTATATTCGTGGATCAATGCACCTTGGTGCAGGAATGAAGTTATCGGTTAATTTAAAAGACACCCAAAATGAAAACAAGCCATATAAGCAAACAAGAAATTCAGAAGGGAGAAGACATAAAAGGTCAAGACATCAGAGAAGGAATTTTCAACTTCATCAAATCGGACTTCCCAGATTTTGAAAAGGAGAGTTTTATCACAATAGCTGAGCTAAATCAATACAGACGGCTTTATCTGACCTCATTAATTACGCAGGAGAAGGGGGAAATTGCGGTTATTGACAGAGACGTAATGGAGGCCATTAAAAACAATTCTATTCTCTCTGAAAACATTCAAGACGAAATAGAAGCAGACCTCACATTCGGACAAAGACTTGCGGATAAAGTAGCAGGATTCGGCGGCAGTTGGACATTCATTATCACCTTTTTTTCGTTCATAGTAATATGGATGCTTATTAATATTTGGTTTTTAGCGACAAGCCCCTTTGACCCATTCCCTTTTATATTACTCAATCTCATCCTTTCTTGTTTAGCTGCAATTCAAGCTCCAATCATTATGATGAGCCAAAACAGACAAGAACAAAAAGACAGACAAAGGGGAGAACACGATTATAAAATCAATCTAAAAGCTGAACTTGAAATAAAATTGTTAAGCGAGAAGATGGATCATTTATTAGTTCATCAAAACAAAAGACTACTGGAAATTCAAGAAATTCAAACTGACTACTTGGAAGACCTTATGAAAGAACTCAAAAAGAAATGAAATTAGAAAATCGTAAACAGAAAGTAGCACCGCTGCCACACTTCTTATTCAGACTGGGGAGGTACGGAATATTTGCTTTAGGCTTAATCGTATTTTCTGTTCTGTTAGGAGTACTTGGTTATCATCATTTTGGGCAAATTTCTTGGATTGATAGTTTCCACATGGCTTGCATGATTTTAACAGGTATGGGGCCTGTTGCAGAAATGACAACACCCACTGCAAAAATATTTTCATCGATGTATGCACTTTACAGCGGAGTAGCATTTTTAAGTATCACAGCAGTTTTCTTTGCGCCAATTATTCACAGGCTATTACACATCTTACACGTACATCAAGACAACGATGAAAACGAACGGTTTTCTGCTCCGTAATCCGCGGCTTCTCCAAGCCGCAAACCGACACGTTTAACCTGCAGAAACTAGTAATATTGAAGAAATTCAAAAATATATTATGAGCAATATACCATTCCAAACGATCAATTGGGACTTGATTGAAAAGATTGAACACAGCGGGGAGACAGGGGTTGCGTTTTGGCAAACCATTCAATTTGATGGATTAAGAATTAGACTTGTTGAGTATTCAAGTGGGTATCTAGCAGACCACTGGTGTCAGAAAGGTCATATTGTACATTGCTTAGAAGGGAATTTCACTAGCGAACTTAGCTCAGGTGAAAAAATAAAATTAATTAAAGGCGAAACCTATATTGTATCTGACGATCTGAGCTCTCATCGTTCTATCTCAGAGAACGGAGTTAAATTACTTATTATCGATGGAGATTTCTTAAAACTTAATGATTCAAAATGAAAAAAGCAGTAATAGTTACATTTGACAAATTTACCGACATCGACATTTTTTTAGCATGGGACTTACTGAATCGAGTTAAGTTTCGCGATAGAGAATTTCAAGTAAAAATCGTTGGTACTGAA
>JAIXWP010000116.1 GCA_027491215.1 Flavobacteriales bacterium
ATGCTTGATGCAATGGGTAGAGTGGTTTACAACAACCAGTTCACAGTTGCAGGTTCATTGAACACATCAATCGTGATGGAAGAAAAACTTTCATCAGGAATGTACATGATCCAAGTAATTGATGGCGAAGAGACAATGAATAACCGAATGATTGTTAGATAATCGCTTCGCGATATTCAAGATTAGAAATTCGGAATTCGAAATTCATAAAGAAGAGCCCCGCAGATGCGGGGCTTTTTTATTGCGGGGCTCCTTTTTATTCTAACCCACACAAAATAAGGGTGATTAAGATGGATTTGGTTGAATACTAATTATTTGCTATTTTTGAATTGAATGTCTTGAGATATTCGATTTTACCATTACCAAACCAAAGCCTAAACAATGACTTACTGTACTCGTGCGGTGGCGCTATTATTACTTATAATTTGCTCTGCTACAGTTTCGCTCTCCCAAGCAAATCTTTACTCGTTTTCGCAATCAAATGGAACTTACACACCAATAACCTCGCCCACGGCATTAGCTGGTGGTACTACTTGGGATGATGTAGTTCAAACGATTACGCTTCCTTTCTCTTTTAATTTTGGAGGAACAAGCTATACTTCTGGTTTTGTTAATCCAAATGGATATATAACATTCGGAACAACCAACCCTGGGAATACGAACTACACACCTATTAGCTCAAACACGGCTTATAATGGTGCTATTTCCGCTTTCGGTCGTGATATCATTGCAAATGGACAGGCCATCACTTATGCAACACAAGGCACTGCCCCCAACAGAGTATTCGTTGTTCAATGGAATAACGCACGTCGCTATAATGGTGGTGCAGTTACTGGTGATGTGATTAATTTTCAAATCAGACTCGCAGAAACTACTAACGTCATTCAATATGTGTACGGTACATGCACTGCAACCAACACTACTGCGCTTACTGTGCAAGTTGGTCTTCGTGGGGGCACGAATACCGTTTACACTAATAGAACCTCTACCTCTTCTTGGGCAAGTACCACTGCAGGTGGAGCAAGCAGTGCAAACATTACAACAACCAACGTTATTTTACCTGCAAGTGGTTTGACTTTTACATGGTCTCCTCCAGCTCCTTGTACTGGACAACCTAATACTCCAACAGTACAAGAAGTTATTACAGTTTGCGTAAACAATCCAGTTGTCATTACTCCCTCTAATGTTTCAGGTGGTACAGGTATTTCTTATCAATGGCAATCATCTGCGGATGGTGGAGCTCCTTGGACAAATATCAGTGGTGCAACTAATCCGACTTACACCACTCCGAACGTTACAGCAATTGGTTTTTATCGTTTAGTAACTACATGTTCAAGCTCAGGTTTAAATTCGGCTACAGCTACAGTATCGGTTACTCCCAACAATTGTACTCCAGTAAATGATATTTGCGCTAATGCTATTCCATTCAATGTGAACGGCGGCGCAGTTGCTGCCAATAATAGCAATACTGTCACTAATGGTCCTGAGCCCTCTTGTGGTGGCGCTGGAATCAAAGACCTTTGGTATTCTTTCGTCTATACAGGTGGAGATGTTGTTATTCAAACCACTCTCGGTACATTAACCGATACACGTCTTGCTCTATACAGCGCATGTGGCGGAACCCAACTTGCTTGCAACGACGACTTCTCTGGAATCGGATACGCTTCTAGACTAGATGTCAATTGTACTTTACTAAATCCAAACTCGACTTACTATGTTCAAGTAGGAGGTTATAACGCTACGGCGGGCACATTCCAACTAAATATTACATCAGTAGGTGCAAGTGGATGTACAAATCCAAATGCTACGAACTACGACGGATGTGCAACGGCGGATGACGGTTCGTGCGTATTTCCTGATCTCAATGCCGCTTTCACAAACGTTCCTTCAGGTTCGAATTGCTTGAATGTGCAGTTATCTGATATCTCAGAAGGTAATGTTATATCATGGGCATGGAACATCCCTGGCGCTACACCATCAACTTCTTCCTTAGAAAATCCTTTGGTTGTGTTTAGCTCTCCGGGTGTATATCCTGTAACGCTTACTGTTCAAGATAGCTTCGGTGCTACAGATGTGGTTTCACAAAATGTAATTGTTGAAACAGGGGCAATCATGACAGTAGATATTACTGCTGATAATTTACCTCAACAAACAAGTTGGAAGGTATTTGATAGTTCGAATAACCTAGTTGCTCAAGGAACATCTAATGATGCGACCTTCTGTATTGGAGACAACTGTCACAGATTTGAAATTTATGATACTGGTGGAAATGGGATTTGTTGCGCAAATGGCAACGGTAGTTATCGCATTTATCTCAATGGTGTTGAAGTGGCTAGCGGAGCAAACTTCTCTTACACGGATGTTCGTGATGTAAACTGCCCGCAAGGAACTAGCTGTAATAATCCTATTACGGTTGGATTGGGTACGTTCACAGCACCAGAACCAAACACTTGGTATGAATTTACACCAGCTCAAAACGGTCAATACAGAATTAGCACATGCGATCTTGCTACATGTGATACTAAGATTTGGATTTATGACTATTGCAACATGGCTAACTTTGATGATTCGAATGAAGCTGCTGTTACATATAATGATGATCTATGTGGAGTGCAAGCAGAGATGACTCCGTTTCTACAAGGAGGGCAAACTTATTTCATCCGCATGGGTGACACAGGTGGTGCTTGCGGAATAAGCACTATTGATTTCTTAATCGAGTATATGGGACCAATCATAGGATGTCTTGATCCGCTCGCATGTAACTTCGATCCGATCGCAGGAGCACCTGGACCATGCTACTACAACGGTAATCCTAACTGTGACAACCTAGGCCCAGACTTGGAAATTTCATTGAATGATGTTTTCAATTCACTTACTGTTACAACAGTTAATGGAAACGATGCTTGTCTTGTAAACGAAGGTTGTCTTCAAGGACTTGGTTCTCGCCAAATCCTACGATTCACAACTACTATTTGGAATATTGGTAACCAAGATTATTTCATTGGTTTGCCCAATGCAAATAATCCTCAATTCGAATATGATCAGTGCCATAATCACTATCACTACGAAGGATACGCTGAATATTTATTGTACAATCAAGCAGGTCAACCAATGCCGCAAATCGGATTTAAGAACGGTTTCTGTGTGCTTGACTTATTCTGCCCTTCAGGATTTACTGCGAAATATACTTGTGGAAATATGGGTATCACTGCAGGTTGCCGTGATACGTATGGCTCAGGTCTATCTTGCCAATGGGTGGATATCACAAATGTACCAGCTGGTGAATACTATTTAGTAGTGCGCACAAACTGGGATCAAAGTCCTGATGCAAATGGACGATATGAGTTGCGTTATGACAACAACTGGGCACAAGTGTGTATCTCTTTTGGTCGTGATGCAAATGGTAACATTATCAACTTTACTAAAAATATTAACGCATGTCCTATCATTGAAGACTGCGTAGGACAGCCTTTTGGTAATAGCTATCCTGACTGTGCAGGAAACTGTCCAGGTATGGTGAAGAGAGGTGATGTACTTTCAGATAATTTATTGACTGAACTTGATGTACACCATTACTTGGATGCGGCAGTTCAAAACGCTAACATCACAACTTCAACTTGTACAGACTTAAACAACGACGGTACAATATCAGTGGCTGACGCAATCTATCTTGAAGAATGTATTCACACTCAATTGGACCTTGGAACAAGCCCACTATTACTAGTGGATTGCGACTATGATGATGAATTTGTTGATCAAGGAGAATCAGTTGAGATTGGAATTCACGCAGTGAACTTAACAGAAGGATATGTGGATGTGTACATCAATAATCCATCGAGTGAAATAAGTGCGCTTCAATTTGTGATTGACGGTGTAGTCATTGAGAGCGTTGAGAATCTTCTTCCTACTGCAACTTGGAACCCTCATATTCACTGGACTACCAACGGCTACAGAGTCGCGGCATGTGGGTCTGTGCACTCTAAAATGCCCGTGAATTTCGTTAATACACCTTTCTTCAGAATTCACTATTCATCAATCGAAGGCACTACTGTTTGTATCAGTCAAGTGAATGAAGTATTGAACGGTCTTGTACACAACGTATTGACGAATGTTGGTTCATGCTTATCAATCTCTTCTATCGTTGCAAACTTCACTACAAGTGGAAATGCGATTTGCAATGGTGAGCAAGTAACATATACCGATACTTCTGCAGGCGGCGCTACAAGCTGGTCTTGGACTTTTGCTGGTGGTACGCCATCAACATCAACTCTTCAAAATCCTATTGTAACGTACAGCACTCCTGGAACATATTCTGTTTCATTGACAGCAAGCAATTCTACCACATCAAATGGTATCACAATGACTAATTTGATCAATGTTGGAACTACCGTAACATGGTATGCTGATGCTGATGGAGACGGTTTCGGTAATCCAAATGTAACAATGAGTGATTGCGACATTCCTTCTGGATATGTAGCAGTATCAGGTGATTGCAACGATGCATCGAATGCGGTTTATCCAGGTGCAACAGAATCTTGTAACAACATTGATGATGATTGCGACACAACAGTAGACGAAGGCTTCGATTTAGATAATGATGGCTTCACTACTTGCGAGGGTGATTGCGATGATAATAATGGTATTGTATATCCTGGCGCATTTGAACTATGCAATGGAATTGATGATGATTGTGATACCACCATCGATGAAGGTTACGACCAAGACAATGATGGATTCTCAGTTTGTCAAGGAGACTGCAATGACAGCAACAACACTGTCTATCCTGGTGCTACAGAGATCTGTGGAAATAATATTGATGAGGACTGCACGGGCGGCTTGAATAATGGATGTCCGCTGTACACTTATTATGCTGATGCGGATAATGATAGCTATGGCAACTTGAACGCGCCAACAACAAGCTATTCAACAACACCTCCAGCAGGATACGTAACCAACTCAACTGATTGCAATGACAGCAATAACATGATTCGTCCGAATGCTACAGAACTTTGTGGTAACAACTTCGATGATGATTGTGATGGTTTTGTAAATGAGGGTTGCTCAACTCCGCTTGTTGTTAATGATACAAGAAGTGGTGCGCTCATTTTGAATAGCATGATGTATCCTTCATGTTCTAATATTAGCGGAAACCTACTCAATGCAACAGCGTCTCCAGAATCTCTAACAGAAGAGCCTCTAGGTGCAGGTCAGGATTTATGGTATCACTTTATTGCGACTACAAACGGTGTGAGAATCACAGTAAACAGCACTATAAATGATATGGTTGTCGAATTACAAACTGCTGGTGGTGCAATGCTTGCAATGGAGAATGATAACGGTATTGGTCAGGTTGAGCAATTGATCTTTGGCAATTTAACTGTTGGTGGAGACTACTATGTAGTAGTGCGCAACTTCAATACGGCTGCTGCAGGTAACTATTCTATTTGCTTGCAATATCTAAACTCTAGTGCTCCTGATAATGGAACTAATTTCTCTAGCGTATGTAATACATTTAAATGCGACTGGACAGGATGCCAATTATATGAATTGGTAGTTGTTGATGGAGAGAACACATACTCTCACACTGGTACAAGCACATTGAAGCCATTTACGCTCTTCCCTGCATTAATGTATGGCACATCATACCAGATATATATCAATTCGATTTACAACCTTCCTGACGGCGACGGCAACATACATACTGTTGTAGTACCTGCTGGACCTTTCACAATTACTTTTGCTCAACATCCTGATCTTGATTTGAGATTGACGGATCGTTGTCCAACAGTGAGATCAATGGGTGCATTTATTAGTGCCGATCAATCACTCTGTAACTTTACCCAATATGAATGGGAGTTCACACATGTAAGTGCGAATGATGAGATTATAAGCATTATGCCGGTATATGTGAGCAGCGGAACGAAGACACGTTTCATGCGAGTGAATATGATTCCAAACGTATTGGCGGGAGCTACCTACCGCGTGAGAATTCGTCCATGGTTTGGTAATGTGGCAGGACAATGGTTCACGGACTATCAACTGCTTTGTGTTGCTGGACCAGTTTCAGGAATGAACGACGAAAACAACGACACAAGTTCGCCTAATGCAAGTTTAAATGGTCAATTTGTTGATGCAGGAATATATCCAAACCCATCAAAAGGGGATATGATAAATCTCTCAATCGATGGATTAGAAACCAAGAATTTGAATGTTAGAATTATTGATATTCAAGGACGCGAAGTATTCTCGAAAGTGTTGAATACAGAGGGTTCTAGCGTGATTCAAATCAATTTTGACAAACAGCTTTCCGATGGACTTTATCAAGTGGAACTCACATTTGATGAAGAAAGAATCGTCGAAAAACTGATGGTGATCAAGTAGAAAAAATATAGTTACATTTCTAAGCCCCTGTTTTAAAACAACAGGGGCTTTTTTTTTCATTTCATACCTGCTCAAATGCAGTTTGAAGAAATAGGGCAAAAACTAATTTGAATCCTCGAAGTAGAAAACCTCGAAACGAGACTCAAAAAAAATCCCTATTTCTCATTTTATGAAAACACAATTATTCAACCCTTCGTCATTGTATCGAGCTACCTTGACAATTCTCTTGGGAGCGATGTACTTCGCACTAAATGCTCAAACTTCTTTCAACCAAATCTTTTATTCAAATCCCAGCAGTGGTATTATAAATGGCCAGATTGGTGTTTCAGAAATAATAGATTTCGGTAACAACGGCAGTAACTATGTTACATCTATTAACAACTCGATTACAATGACTTCTATCGAGAATGGACGTTTAGGCAATTCATGGCCACTCCCCGTTTTTGCAAACGATCATAGCTGTGCGTTTTTTGCAGATATGAATGGTGATGGCAAAGTAGACTTAGTATCTGCTGGCGGATCACAAATTTCATTGCTATTGAATATTGATGGACCTTCTTTCCAAGATCCAACGAGTATTGGTACAATAGATAATGATGTTTATGGGCTTTGTAAAGGAGACTTTAACAATGACAACCAAATGGATCTCATTGCTCAAGGACCTAATAACGACATCTTCATTTTTCTCAATCAAGGGGAATCAACTTTTGTTAGACAGAATGTGACAACTAACATGAATCGCTACTCGAGCGAGTGCGAAGCTTTTGATATGAATAATGATGGTTTGCTTGATTTCATCGTTCCAAACTTTGAAGGTTTTACTTTATATACCAATCTTGGTGGCGGTGCATTCAGTGAATCAACACTTATTGATCCAATGTACGATTACGATGTGAATGCAATTGACATCGAAATAGCCGATATGAATAATGATGGACTTGTGGACATCACGGCAACGGGTAGCACTGGTATCTGGGTTGGCGGCAATTGGCCTGAAGGATACGTGGTTTGGCAAGGTTGGACATCTGTCTTTTTTAATCAAGGTGGAGGTCTGTACACTGAATCAGTAGTAATCCCTTTGAATGATTTGATTTCTCAAACAGGTGGAGCTCAAAACGGTAATTTCTATTTTGAAAATGTACGTCTCGCTCCTGGGTTCCAAGTAGAAGACTTAAACGATGATGGAGTAAAAGAAATTATCGGAGGAAATTTGTATGGTTACAATACCTCGATTTATGAATGGAACGGTGAAGGGTATAGCGAAAAGGTATTAATGTCTTCTTTGGCAAGTACAAATACACCTGCCGGAAGTGCATATTACAAAGACATCAATGCGGATGGCGGACGAGAATTTTTTTCTAATATTTCTGGAGTACCATCTGCATTGTATAACAACTTTGAAGTACAGTTTATTCAAGATACTTATTCATTTGGTCAGCAGATTGTTTTAGGAGGAAAGGGCACCGATCAAATCTCTCTTTCTCTCATGCTTTCTGATGCAAGCAATGGAGCGCTCTCTGCAGTGCAATCAGAAAATATTTCTGTAAGCTTTACTGAGAACTATGAAGTAATTCTAGAAGGTAGTCTTCAAGCGATTAATCAATATTTACAGCAAAATTTAATCACTTATGCACCATCGTTTGATGGCGGTCAATACATCGCTATTAGAATGAATGGTGGAACAAACTATGCAGAAAAATGGTGGAATATCGTAGTTGATTTTCCTGAGCCAACGAACAATGCTCCTGTCATCGATTATGTCGGAACGGTGTACGCCTCGATTGCTCAAAATGATTATTATGCGTGGACTAACATTTGGGATAGCGAGTCTCCAAACTCTGAATTGGTGGCAACATTCTCTTCATCTGATGAAAGCGTGGTGCTTGCAGAAAATATCTCCTGGAATGGATGGGATATTGTCATCTCAAACTTTGAAGAACTTGGATATGCACAAATCACAATGGTAGTGACTGATCCTCAAGGTGCTTCAACCAATGCAATTTTTGATGTGTATGTAAATGATTACTATCCTGAAATTTGTTGTCTAAACAACATCGAGTTAGAATGCAATCAAACAGAAGTGGAGCCGCAATACTTATGGTACAACGACCTAGAAACTCCTCGCGAAGAATTGATTATTTCTTTCGAATCGTATAATGAGGATGTGTTACCAGTTGCTGCACTTTCTGCAACAACCACCGAGTGGGGTGATATCATGTTTAATATAAATACTGCGCTGGTTGGTTTTGGTGAAACAGAATTTTCTATTCGAGTGACTGATGCATTGGGACAAACGTCTTACAACTATGCATACTTCGAGAATATTGAAGATACTAACGCTCCTGTCATTGAAATAAATACTGACCTGATTCAAGTAGTGCTTGGAGAAGGCGAATGCGAAGCAATCGTTTCTTGGGAAACTGAGACTGTAGAGCAAACCAATGAAGCTTTCGGTAATAATTCATCATACATCACTGACTTCCACAATGGAATGTTTTTCGCCGCTGTAAACACTGAAGAAGTGACTTCTTTTGGTGTGGATGGAAACATCGGTGCGGATGGTCAAGGTTATATGGAGTGGACTTCGCAGATGATTACTTCTGGTAATGGAAATACTTATGTTGCTTATGTGCAATTGAGAAATGAAAATAGCTACGATCCAGCAATTCATAAAATCTACTTAGTTGATCCAACTCAGTCGGAGATCTGGGTAGAAGCTACTTCTAACAATAATGATGATCAGTTTATTTTGAATAATATTCAAGGCAACACTTCGATCATGTACGCTATGTTCGGCGGACGCAATGGTGGTTCTTATGGTTTCGACCTCGAATCATTGATCTATTTCGCAACTGAGCTCGCTACTAACGTAGCAGATTTGGGAAGAGTAAACAGTGAAGAAGGTTACACGTTTAATCTTGAATCATTGAACGATGCTATGAGCGCTTATGCAGAAACATTCGCGAATGTAGTGGGCGATAACTATTACTATATCGATATCGATGATCGAACAGATGGTTTAGATCAAGTAATCGGTATCGATGATGGTGGATATGATATGTATGATGGAGGAAACTTCCTTGTTTCAAACTTCAACAACTATTATTCAAATGAAGATTGGGATTGGGACAACGGCGAACCTGTAGGAATTCCTTACACTTTCGGTGAAGTGTTCTATGGACCAGTAACAGAAGTAGTAGTTGTTGAAGGTATTTCAGTGCTGCTTTATGATGAAGAATGTGACTTTGACTTCTCTTCTACACACCAGAGCGGTAGCGCCTTCCCAGTTGGAAGCACAGTTGTTACCTACACAGCAGTGGATGCTTCAGGAAATGAATCTGAGGCTAGTTTCACGGTTGAAGTAATTGATGAAGTGGCTCCAACTGCCCTTGCTCAAGATATCACTGTGATTCTTGATATCAACGGTCAGGCAGAAATTACTGCGGATCTAGTAAACAATGAATCATTTGACAATTGTCAAATTGCTTCGATGACGTTGAGCCAAACAGCTTTTACATGTGCTGATTTAGGAGAGGTTATGGTAGTTCTTACAATAACTGACACATACGGAAACCAATCGTCTACTACGGCTGTGGTAAATGTGATCACAGAAACGACATGGTTTGCAGATGCGGATGAAGATGGATTCGGCACAGGTGAATTAATGGTAGCTTGTGAGCGTCCTCAAGGATTTGCATTGGCATCTGAGCTCATCAGCACTGAAGGTGATTGCGATGACACTAATATGTTTGTGAATCCAAACGCAGCGGAAGAGTGTGGAAATGATATCGACGATGATTGTGATGGCCAAATCGATGAAGATTGTGCCTTCCCTCCATCTAACGATAGCCGCGATGCAGCAGTTCTTGTTACTCCAAACAAGTTCCCTGGTTGTCTTTCAATCGAAGGATCGTTGACTGATGCAACATCCGATTTATCTGAAGTAATTGGAGATGTTTGGTATAAGTTCTATGCAAGTACTAACGGTTTCAGACTAGCTGTAAATGCGCAGGCTGATGTGGTAATTGAGCTTCAAAATGAAGCCGGAGAAACGATCACTACGAAAGACGCTAGTGCAGGTAACCAAGAGATTATTTTCTCGGGTTCTCTAACTTCTGATGAGCTGTACTACGTTGCAATTCGCGAAGCATACGATACAGAAGGCGGCGCTTTCTCAGCATGTTTCTCTTACCTGGCAGCAACAGAACTTTTGAATGGCCCTTCTTTCGATGGACTTTGCGCTCGCATGGAGATTTTAGATCTAGGTGCTTATAATTACACAGCTTTGTTGACTGGTGTCCCTGGTGAATTCACGATGACGAGAAATGGAACATTCCTTCCTTTCTATTTCTTCGAAGCATTGGAATACAACAACACATACGACTTATTCCTGACAACGACTTATCAGTTGGAAGACGCAGCAGGGAATGTTGAAATGGTGCAAGTTTACACGAATGAAGTGTACACTGTAGAACTCAGCGGATATGAAGATTTGGATGTACGTGAAAGCGATGTATGCCCTGCGCAAAAAATGCCTAACTCATTTATTGCAGCGAATTCAATGCCTTGCGGTGTAACACAGTTTCACTGGGAGTTTACAGAAGTGGATGCTGAAGGAAATACTATCGGAGAGCCCATGCTTGTCGCTTCTGCAACACCAACTCGCTACATCCGTTTGAGCAGAATCCCAGGTGTACATTCAGGTGCTCGTTACCTCGTAAGAATTCGTCCAGTATTCGAACGTATCGCAGGTGAGTGGGGAGAAGATTACCAAATGGTATGTATCGCAAACTTCAGCGATGGAATGGCAGAAACCGAACAATCATTCGGCCAACAAGAAACAGCGGATAGAGGTATGGGTAATGAAGTAAGAACGGTCATTTATCCTAACCCAAACGCAGGACAGTTTGTACAATTCACTCTAGAAAATATCGAGGCTGAACTAGTAGTTATCCGCGTACTTGACGCAGTAGGTAGAGAAGTTGCAACTCAGCAATGGACTGCTAGCACTGGTTCTTGGAACGGTAGTATTCAATTCAACGAAACACTTTCTAATGGAGTTTATATGATAGCATTTGAGTTTGATGGAACAAGAATGACAGAAAGATTAGTTGTTCAACACTAATTCGGGAAAAGTGGTTTGAGTTTAGTGGTAGGAAAAAGGGCCCCATTTTGGGGCCCTTTTTTTTATTTAAAGAAAAAATATTAATGCGCTGCTGCTTGTGTGTTGCTTGTATCAAGATTTCTTGTTTTCCAAGCGTAGAATGCAAGGTAAATGAAACATACTACACCAACCCAATAGGAGTTTTGTATTCCTAGAAGATGTGGCTCTGCTAATTTTCCTTGAATCAAACTCACTACACCACCACCCATTATCATCATGATGAGGAAGCTTGAGCCTTCGTTGGTATGTCTTCCTAGACCTGTGATCGCTAGTGTGAAAATACAAGGCCAGAGTGTGCTACAGAAAAGACCAACTAGAATGAACGCCCAAGCGCTGATCATTCCGCTTGCAAAAATTCCGGTAATGAGAGCAGCGATAGCGAACACGGAATAGATCATCAATTGGCGTGATGGCTTTCCTCCACTCAATCGATCTACAACAATGAGCAAAACAATAAACGCTGCATAGAAATAGAAATCTTTCATCTCATGACCTGCAATGCTATTTACAAATAGGAAGATCAAGAATGCAACAAATGGAAGGGCTAAATTGAGTATTTGTTTTACGCTATTAGAAACATTGAATGCACCTGAAGCGCTCGTCCAACGACCAATCATCAAACTTGCCCAGAACAAGGAAACATAAGGTGCGATGCCGCTGCTTGGCATGCCAACCGCCTGTTTCATGAAGTCTGGTAAATTGCTTGCAGTAGAAACCTCTACACCAACATACATGAAAATAGCAATCATACCGAAGTATAATTGAGGATATGAAAAAGGTCCTTTTTTATCGGACTTCGCACTTTCTTTTTTAGTGAGATGTGCGTCCAGTGTTCCAACATCTGATCCATCATTAGTATCAGCGGAATCAATTTTATCTGGAACACTAGAGAACTTGAACATCAATGCTGCAAGAACAAATGCAATTCCTAAGATGATGTATGGAAGTTTCACAGACTCCAAATTCATAGTAGTAGATCCTGCATTTGGAGAACCAAAAATTGCGAAAGCAATGATTACTGGACCGATGGTAGTACCGACATTATTGATACCTCCTGCAAGGCTCAAACGTTGAGATCCTTTTGCGGGATCACCCATGGCAATGGCTAGTGGATTTGCAGCAATCTGCTGAAGCGAAAACCCGAGTCCCACAATAAACAATCCTCCTAGCAAAAGAGGAAATGATGCGTTGTTGGCTGCAGGAATAAACAAAAGCGTTCCAACTGCACTAATCAATAATCCTAATGCAAGTCCATTTCGGTAACCTATTTTATTGAGAATATCTTGTTTTGAAATCTGCGACGCAGCGAAGTAAATTAATGACCCTACAGTGTATGCTACATAGAAACAGAAGGAAATCATTTGAGACTCACCTGCTGAAAGTGATAGTGCGTCTTTAAAAACAGGTATAAGAATGTCATTGCTGGCTGCTACAAATCCCCAGAAAAAGAAAATGGTAATCAGCGTGATTAAAGCGCCGGCTGGCGTGCTTTTCGTGCTCATATTGGTTGGTTTGATTAAGTGATACAATGATAGGAAAAAAAACAGGCCGTCATACTCTCATAGACGGCCTGTTTAAAAAAGCTCAACGATCAGCTTAGTGCTGAATCATAACCTTTTGAGTGTGTTGTACACCTAGTACTTCCACTTCAATGAAGTACACACCATTTTCCATTGATGATACATCAATAGATGGGTTTTGTACTGTTTGAATAGTTGACTGTGAAACCAAACTTCCCACAGTATTGAAGATGCGAACTTTAGCAGTCGCACCAGTATTGTTCAATCCATTGATGAATAACTTGTCATTAGATGGATTTGGATATACAGAGAATGAATTGTTTGAAGTTGCTTCGTCAAGACCTACGATGCAAGCATCGCAAGAAGCCCAACAAACCTCGTCAAGAACGATTTCACCTTCAACTGTGATAAGACGGTTGGTGAAATTACCAGTTGTAATGGTGCAAGAAGAATTTGGAGTCAACTCTTCTTGAATTCCCCAGCTATCAGCAGCAAACTTATACTCATAAGTACCACCATTCAAAGGAATGGTTAGTTCCCAAATGTTGTCACCATCAACGTCAGACATTGGAGCGCAACCACCACACCATCCGTTGAAGATTCCATTAACTTCTGGAGTTGTGAAAGATGCAGCAACTTGAGACATGTCTACTTTAAATGTTACGTTGTATGGGCCGTTTACGATTCCGCAAGCAGCGCAGCTACCCCAACATACTGGATCAAGAACGATGTCTTCTGATACAGTAATAAGACGATTTGTAAAGCTACCTGTTGTAAGTGTGCATTCAGATCCTGGAGTCAAATTTTCTTGAATGTTCCAGCTATCAGCAGCAAACTTATATTCATAAGTGCCAGCATTAAGTGGAATAGTTAGTTCCCAAATGTTGTCACCATCAACATCTGATAGTGGAGCACAACCTCCGCACCATCCGTTGAAGATTCCATTAACTTCTGGAGTAGTATAGGCCTGTGTCACTTGTGACATATCTACGCGGAATGTAACGTTATAAGTAGGTTCTACTACACCACAATCTGTGCAGCTAGCCCAACAAACTGTTGGTAATTCTTGAGCACCTGTTACTTGAAGTGATCTGTTAGTAAATGGACCGTTAGTCACTGTGCAGCTAAGTCCTGGAGTTAGTGATTCTTGAATATTCCAAGAGTCAGCAGCGAACTTGTATTCGTAATTGCCTTCTGCAAGTTCAACAGTGATTGACCAAATGCCATCGCCGTCTTCATCTGTCATCTGAGCACAACCACCGCAGAAACCATTGAATGTACCATTGATTTCTGGTGTTGTAAATGCTTCTGTTACATCGTTCATGTTCACGTGGAAAGTCACATCGTACAAGCATGAGCTATCATCCATTGTAGCTTCTGAGTTGTAGTTGTTAGCTGCTGGATCCATACAGCCGAAAACATCAGAACCTGCTGCAGTGAGAGCGATATTATCGATAAGAATTAGACCACCCGCTCCTTCAAATGCACCTGCAGCGATATTGAAATGGATGCGGAATAAATTTCCACTACCAATATTGTCATAAGTGAAATTCAATGTCGTCCAAGTGGATTCATTGATTCCTTGGTTTTGAAGGTCGAATGTATTGATTGTACCAGTCGATGCAATTTCTGTTTGCATATGAAGTGCTGCTCCAACTAGTGGACTAGCAAGTTTCACGTCAAATGATAATTCAACACTTGAAGCTCCGTTGAAATCTACGTTGCCATCTACATATTGGTAAATATAAGCTCGGCCAACACCGTTGCTAGTGTTCGATCCTGCGATAAGCATAGCACCTGTTGTAACTCCTGAATCACTCCAATCGATGTATGATTCTGGAAGAGTTGCATCGGCGATAGGAGTCCACACGGTAATAGATGCTTCTTCATCAAAAGTTAGATTGATGATTCCACCACCAACTGGCTCATTGATGCAAGCTTCGCAAGACGCCCAACATACAGGGCTCAACGTTATGTTTTCAGAAACGTTAATGAAACGATTAGTGAAACCATTGTTAGTCACAGTGCAAGCTGTGCCTGGTGTAAATTCTTCTTGAATATTCCAAGAGTCAGCGGCAAATTTGTACTCATAGTTGCCTTCTTCAAGCGTAACAGTGATTTGATATATACCATCACCATCTTCATCTGTCATTTGAGCGCAACCACCGCACCATCCATTGAATGTTCCATTAATTTCTGGAATGCTATAAGCTTGCGTAACTTGGTTCATATCCACTTGGAAAGTTACGTCATATGTAGCCGGTGCTACATTACAATTGGTGCAGCTAGCCCAACATACAGGTTCTAAGACTACATCTTCAGCAACTGTAATTACACGATTAGTGAAACCAAAATTGGTCACGGTGCATGCCGATCCTGGAGTCAAATTTTCTTGAATATTCCATGAGTCTGCAGCAAACTTATATTCATATGTACCAGCAGCTAATGGAATGGTGATTTCGTAGATTCCGTCGCTGTCCGCGTCGGTCATTTGAGCGCAGCCACC